>SYLX01000158.1 GCA_005808505.1 Bdellovibrionales bacterium
GACTCTGCGGTGAGCTGCGGACTCTGAGAACTTATGACGTTTGATGAGCCAGTCGTAGACCGAGCTGAAGCCAAGTACGACGAAATGTCGTTCGCACTCGCACGCCGCGATTCCAACTAGAACTTTGTGAGTCGCTTCGTTTGACCGACGAACATCCACTGCAAACTGCGCATCAAAACCGTATGCATCCATCTAGCACCTCTTTCGAGCGAGAATGTAACACGGGTTTTTCACGGAAATTTTTGGCAGCTAATCGAGCGATAAAGAAGAGTTTCGGAGAAATCTTCGAAGGATGGTTCGACCTTGTTGCTCGCTTCCTGATGCTAGTCGTGAGCAAGTAAGCACCACCCATTCGATGTTTTGCAAAGCAAACTCCGTGTGGAAAAATCGGCCTGCGCACCCTCGCAAGAACAAAATTAAAATTATTTACAGCTGCCCGATATCCGGACGCCCCGTCTGCCGTTGCCCGCACCCACAACCCCGCACCCAACCCCGCTCCGGTTTCGCAATGCATCCCGCAAAGGTGCCAGGCACCTTTTGGTCACGCACTGCTTCTGCAAAAGGAAACTGGTACCACCCCGCGCCCCCCAACCCCAACCCCAACACCCCAAACTAAAATAAACAAATTCAGATTACCTCGCCGAACGTCCAGCAGTGCCTAAAAAACTGGCCTACCGCCCGGATCGCCGCCGTGGTTATGTATTTTCCTCAACAAACGTGACATGAGGTGCCGGAATCGACTCACGGACTTGAGTCGAGTGTACGCGGTCTCCACGGGAGTTTCTCCGAACCACGCGCAGCGCGCCTCGGCGGCACATAAGTCCGCTCGAGCGGCAAGCGAGCCCGCTGAACAGCGGCGCAAGACGCCAGCACAGGCGACACAACGGAGACACCACCGAGATCCGCAGCGTTTCCGGGGCCCAAGGAAGGAAGCTCTTATGCGCGTTTCTCGTTCTCTCGCAATCGCCCTTTTAGTTCCCAGCGTGCTGGCAGCATGCGGTCAATCCTCGTCGCCAAATAGCTGCCTGATGCCTGAAGCGCTGGAGGCAAAATCCCAGTCGAAGATCCAGCTCGATGATCCGTCCGAACTCACAACATCCGGATTCGCACCGCAAACGTACTCGGCCGGAACGAAAATGGTCGCCGTCGTCAAAGATGACTGCGCCACACATGGCCCCATCAGCTCACAGATCCCCGAGCGATTCGAAGGCGTAACAAAGAGCGGTGCTCGCAGTTACAATTGGGTCCTCTCAGCCAGTCTCTCAAGCGAAGAACTCGAGCAGATGGCGAACGAAGACTCATGCATCGAGATGATCTCGCGTGCGGGAACTGACGAACTCAATCAGTCCCAGGATGAAGGCGATTTCGAAAACGATCCGCAAGCCCTCCCCACCGACCCGCAGATCAAACGCGAGATTCACCTCAACGCCATCGGCGCGTCCGAAGCGTACGACATCTTCTATGACGCGAAAACCGGCATCAAACGCGAAGTCGTGATCGCGATCATCGACTCAGGCGTTCTCGTTTCTCATGAAGATCTCAAACAAAATTTGTGGATCAACAAAGGCGAGATTCCCAACAACGGAAAAGACGATGACCGCAACGGCTACGTCGATGACGTTTACGGCTACAACTTCGCCAGCCGTCGCGCGAGCCCGCTTCCCGAACGCACGCAAGCTAACGGCGCGTGGCAATGGGCGCACGGCACTCGCGTCGCGGGTCTTGCGGCTGCGACCGCGAACAACGGGCGCGGCGGCGCCGGTGTCGCCGGTCACGCTCGCATCATGGCCCTCAACAATCTTGGTCGCGATCAGTATATGGATCAAGCCGACACCGCGAACTCAATTCGCTACGCCGTGGATAACGGAGCCGATGTCATCAATTTAAGTCTCGGTGGTTCGGCAGCTGGTGCGGCACTGAAGAGCGCAATCAAATATGCGATCTCGAAAAACGTCGTCGTCCTTGCGGCAGCCGGAAACGAGAGCCGTCAGATTGGTTCGGGCTACTCGGCTGCGGGCCTTGCCCCTTCCACACCTGGGCTGATTTCAATCGGGAACTTCCAATCGCAGAATTTCTTGCGAAGCACGTCCTCCAACTACAGCACAACGTACGTAGAACTCGGCGCGCCCGGAACGAACACGATGCGTTCACTGCTCTACACGACGGACGCAGCATCGAACTCGTCATACACGGGATTTTCCGGCACTTCGGCTGCCGTTCCTGTGGCATCGGGTGGTGCGGCCCTCGCGGTTGCGTTGGTGAAGTCACGCGGCTACGCGGTGAAGGCGCCCGAGATCGAGAATCTCCTTCTTCAATCGGCACGCAAAGTCAGCACGTTGAAAAATTACTTCCGCGACGGAAACGCGTTGAATCTTCTGAACCTTGCACGCTTGATCGATCAGAAGTATCCGCCTCGCGGTTCTGGCCTTGATGTTTCTGACGTTGATGGCGACTCCTCCGATCGCGATCAACAGTCGGAGTGCCCTGCAATTTAATTTCCCCTCCAACTGAAACCCCGGAACCAGAAGAGACTAAGGTTCCGGGGTTTTCGGTTCACCATTTCCCTAATGCAAAAACACAAAAGTGCCCACGAGTCTCCGAGTCAGTGTAAGCTCGGCCCATGAATCACCTGACCAAACTCGTTGAGGAAAAAATTCAAGAGGCGATGGAAAAGGGCGAGTTCAACAATCTCCCCGGCCGCGGTAAACCATTGAACCTCGAAGAAGACGCTCACATCCCCGCTGAGCTCCGCATGGTTTACCGGATGCTCAAACGCGCCAACGTTCCGCCCGAAGAAGTCCTCATGGCAAAGAACATCGCAGGCCTTCAGGCGAAAATCCTAAACGACCCCGATCTTACGGAAGAAGAAAGAAAAGTGCTCAAGAAGCGGCTGATGCTGCTCGATCTTGAACTCAACATGAAGATGGAAAGATTCCGCAAACAGTACGGTGGCTTTTAGCCGCGTAGAAACTTGGCGATTTTCGCACCGAGCTGTGGCCGATCGGCCAGGAAACTATGATCGTTTTCGACAATCTCGTAGCGAGGAGTTTTTGGAAACTTCGCCACAAGCTCCGTAGCGAAAATCGCGGGCGTGATCGCATCTTCGCGTGATTGCAAAAACAAAACGTCAAGCTCAGGGCTCAACTGCGTGACCATCCGGTCAGCGCTCAACGCGCTTCCCACCATCGCAAAATCTTTAGCCAACTCCGGAGGCGCGATCAATTTGAGCTGTGGGTTCTGCAGGGCCGTTTGCGTGAACGACTCGGCCGCAACTTCCGCGGAGGCGAATTTTAAGAGCGGCGAGATCAAAACGAGCTTCTTGATCCGTTCTGGAAATCGGCTTGCGATCATGAGCGAGAGGTAACCGCCCCAACTATGACCAACTAGCTTCACGTGAAGCGACGGGTGCGTGGCAAGCAATTGACTGAAGTAAGAGACCACTTCTTCAAAGCAGCTCGAGAATGAAAACGTTCCACCCGCACGGCTTAGCCCGCTGTAAAACAGAAGTTGAACGGGCGCCTGATTTTCACGCGCGCAGATTTGGGCAAGCTCTTCATTTTGTTTGGAGCGAAGGCCAGGAAAGCCATGCATAAAGATCGTAAGTTCTTGCGCAGCTTCTAAACTGGGTCCGAAATTTGCGATTTCCATAGGGGCGGAGCCTTAACATCGAAAAAGAATCAAGTCGAGCGGTCGCCTTCTGGAAAAAGCTTTTGGAGTAAAGGCTCTGCTTCAAATCTTTTTAAATACGTACTCCAGACGGATGCGAGCGGCGCGTGGAGTCGCAACTGAGCCTTCGTGATCGGATGCTGAAAGTCCACGCGGTACGCATGAAGAGCTTGTCCCACAGAACTCTCCAACTGTCTTCCCGCTTCACTCAAGGCTGCGCTTGCCTTTCCGTAAATTCGGTCGCCGACGATGGGACAGCCGAGCGATGCGCAGTGAACGCGAATTTGGTGTGTTCGCCCGGTCTTAAGGATCGCTTCGATCCAAGAACATTCATCGTGAGCCTTCAACAGTCGAAAAGTTGTTAGCGCCTTTTTACCGGGGCCTTCGCTCCGGCTCAACATGCGACCTTCTGGTCCTCGCTCCAGAAAAGACTCAACTCGATTCCACTCATTTCTCCAGCGGCCATCGACAACGGCCAAATACGCTTTGCGAATCAGCCGCCTCTCGAAAGCTTGGGTCATAGCTGCTGCGGATTCTCTCCTCTTCGCAAAAAGGACGAGACCGGATGTTTCGCGATCGAGTCGATGAAGAAGCGTTGCGGATTTTGCGATCTCAGCTTTCACGAAATCTTCCAGATTCGGAGGAGGATTTAATTTTTCCGAATCCGAAGGATTCGCGTGGATCAAGAGGCCCGCAGGCTTGTTAACCGCGAGTAAGTAATCGTCTTCGAAAAGAATCGGCACGTCTTCAATGCCGGTCTTCACTTGCTCAACCGCCACGCATTCCCCTACTTCTTTTTCCTCTTAAGGCTCAATCTGAGGCCCAGATTGAGGTATGGATGCGCCACTGGCAAGGTCGTTCGCTTCGGCTGCCTCGGCCTGGAACAAAGTCGGTGCCCGTGGTACACTGAGGACATGATAAAAATATCTTCGGAAGCCGAGTTGTTGAGTACATTTCGTCCTATCGATCGAGAAGAAGTCATTCTCACCGACAAGATTACGTTCCCGATTCTACTCACCGATTATGTGGCCTGGGTTGAACCATCGGGCCACCGGGTCTATCTCGTGTTTCAAGATCCTAGTGAGCGCGGGGGTGCTGCTTGGGGAGTCGTTTTCAAACGTTCGCAAGGGCCTGGCGATACGATGCAGATGTGCCAATGGTGTCACTCGGTGCGGGGCGGTCGATCTGTTTCGCTGTTGACGGCAGCCGTGACGCCAAAAAACCGAATCGGTGTTCATGTGTGCAGCGACTTATCGTGCAAAGACAAAGTTCTCGGACTGCCGGGCGTTAATGATCTACGCGAGCCCTATTCGAGATTTGAGAAGCTGTTTAAAGTGCTGTATCGCATGTCGGATTTTGTTCGTTACAGCCTTCTCGAACGAAATTCGGGCGCCGTTCGCCAGGCAGCGAAAAGCACCCGTCCTGTTCACTGAAGAGCTTCGGCGATCATCTGAACTTCTTGTGCCGAGAGGAAGTTCAAATTCTGCATGATGGGTCGAGTATTGATCGCAGTCTGAATCTGTGCGGCACTTCGGCCCTTCTTGCCGCTCACGTTCATCGGTACTACGTTGCCGTGGCAGGTGGAGCAGTTTGTTTGGTAAAGCTGCTGTCCCTGTGTCAGCATCGGCTCACCTGGTCCTGTCGGATCATTGCCGCCCTCGCCGTTGCCGACCGGACCGCGAGTCGCCTCACCGACGATCACTTCCGTTGTGTGCGACTCGCGAGTTCCGTCGGGATGAATGACTTCCACAATCACTTGCTGAGTTCCAAGCTCAGGACAAAAGAAGTCCGTCACCGCTTTATTCGGCGAGGTCGTCTGTAAGCAATAGGTAGATCCGTCACCGAAGTGTTGATCCCATAGAACTTCCGATCCTTCCGGCACGAGTGAAGTATTGAACATCACGCGGAAGGTTGCTCCACGCGACACGACGTTTGAAAGTCCATCGACTTTCAAAACGCCGGTTGAACCCGTTTGACCTTCGAAGTTCTGAAAACCGCCACCACAGTTTTGGTAGCTCACCAATGTCAGCGTCAGAGCGACAACGGTCGCGAAGATCTTAGCTTTCATAACCGCCTCCTCCTTAACGCAGCACAAAGGCTGGATGTTTAGCGACTTCGAGCAAGATCGACTTCACCTTGAAGTCATTGAAGCTCACGTTATCGCGAACGTTTTGAAATTGCGGGAGGAGCGGCGCATATGGCTCGCGCCCCATCATGTAGTTCGTGAGCCGCTGAGCTAAGCAGTCGCGGAACTTTTTGTTCTGCGTGAGCAGCAGAGCATATTCACGCACCGTCTGCATTTCGCGACCGTGGTACTGGGGACGTACGCCCGTTTTCAAAACGTGGCCGATGTTCGAAGCCGCGCCCGTGTCGGTCACCGTGGTGTTCGTCGTGTTCGTGGAGTAAACGCCGAGCTGGTTGAAGTTGTAGAACAACGCCGCTTTCGAATTCATCGAGCGATGGCACGAGTAACAAGCTGGGGTACAAGTCGTACAGTTGAAGTCTTTGATGGAATCTGCAACTTGCTGTTCGGTGAGGCCCGCATCCGTGGAGTCGGGATACTCCGAACACGCAAAAACTTTGAACGACTTCGCTACGCGCTTGAAGTTGAACGAGGCCGACCATTTGCGCATGAAGGCTTGCGTGGTCAAAGCACCGGCGGCTTGCGCCCGCGCGACGTTCGCATCGTTCCCAAAGCTTGTACAGCCCGTCTTCTCAAGATTGTTGTTCACGCAGTAATCGGCGCGAATAATTTCCTGGAAGCTGATGTCGTTCGTGATCAAATAGAGCGCCAGATTCGACGGCTCATCGTAGTTGACGCCTTGATCCGTCCCTTGCATCTCGAAGATCGAACGGTAGTACGCCATCTGAACGGTTTTGAATCCCGGATCGTTGAAGTAAGCCTTGATCGTGTCCTCGTACCCACTCAAACCCCGCGAGAGACTCTCGAGCTCTGCTGTCGTGGGATCGCGGTTGATCAGCGTCGAAGAAACTACACGCAGAGCTTTCTCAAGCTGCTCGCGGGTGTAGTTGCGTTGGCTCTCGAACGATTTTTCGTTCTCGGCACGCGCCGCATTTAATTGCGGGGAGGTCTTCGCCTCGAGCATGCCTTTATCGAACTTACTCTCGTTCGAGCAGCCGATCGCCGTCGCGAGCACGCAAACGAGCGTGCTCAACGACTTATAGTAAGAGTGCACAAACTTCGTCATCCGGGACTCCGTTTAGCCAACTAACATTGGTTTCAAGACGCGTTCTTTTTCGGTCGTCGTCAGGTTCAAGCCGATAGCTTGGCGAATCGTTTGGTAGGCTTGCTCTGACGTGTTTTTCTGGCCAGGTGTCGGTGCACCCGTATTTGGGTTGATTCCCCAAGACGGCGCATTTCTAGTAACGCTCAGATCGACTTGGCCGTAGTAGTTACCTTTCACGTTCTTTCCGATCATCATGAAACCTTGAGTTGTGCCATCGGCGTTATCAACGTTGAGATCGTCGATTGCGCGTGTGAACTCAGAGCCTGCAACGATCGTCGTCGTATCCCAGAGTTTTGTTCCGGGCATACCTTGCTCGTCAGTGTCCTTCAAGAATTTGATCGTCTCGGCCAGGATGCGAGACATGTCGTTGACGTAAGGACCACTTTGTCCAATGTTTTGGTAACCGTGCCAGTCTTCAAGCTCAACCACCACAACTGCAGAGTTGATCAGGTTGTTCTTGAATGCGTTCAAGACCACCGAGATCGCTCCGCGGGCCTTCGCTAGGCGAGCTTGTTTAGGAGTATCGGTGATGTTCACCATATTTACCGGATGGTTGGTGACATTCAGTAGTTCAACAAAATTCGTGCGGAAGAGTTCTTGAGCCTTTTTTTGATTCTCGGCGCTTTGACTTGCTTGCGCCAACTTCTGCTCAAGGGCAGCTGCTTGTCGCGAGCTTAAACGAGTTGCTGCGCCCAGAACGTCGGCAACTTCTTGCTTCGAGAAACGAAGCGTAGGTTGTTTGAACAAGCCTTGGAAGTCCGCGACCGTGTTCACTTTCTCGAGATCGCGTTTGCCGCCCGTGGCGTTACGTACTCGGAGGTTAGGATCCGAATCCGTTCCGGGGAACATCACGCCGTGGATCATCGAGCCGGTCGTGTTGAGATCCGCGAGTTCAACGATCGGCGTGATCTTAGCGCTTCCGGCAGCGACACCGCCGCGACGGTAGTCGAAGAGATCGGTGTGCTGACCATCAAAAGTCGCTACCCCTTGTGTGAGAGCGATATTCGCCGCGTGCGGTGCGAGGGCCGCTGAGTCTGTATGGAGCAAGAGATTCGACGTTCCCGCAGGACGTTGAATCTGGTTTCCGACATACGAGAAGTTGGGCGTGCGAACGTTCGTGAGGCTCGCGAATTCCGAACCGGCACCGAAGTGAATGAGCGGTACACCCAAGCGGAAACAAATCTCAAGCGTGCGACGAGGACGAATCGTATCGGCGTTCGCCATGGGTAGGAGTTCGCGACCGAGCTTCTCGATCAAGTCGAACTGAAAAGAATCAGCAACTCCCAAGCCACCTAAGATCAAACCTGTTTTGGTTAAAAAACTTCTGCGGTTCATTCTCTTATCCCCCAATTTGTCTTTCCCTGACTTCCCGCTCGAGATCAATTTTCAACTTAGATACGGATGAGTGCCTCAAGGCTCGAAGCGACGGCCCCACACGCGCCGGCTTCTTGCTTAGCGACCGGCAATGCTCTCACGAGAGTTGCGAGGTCCTCTTTTTCACCTGCTGTAGGCAGACGGCCGGTGAAGGCTCTGTAGACGGCATCGAAGTCATTGGTGCCGTTCGGGAAAAGCTTTGTGCGAACACTCTGCTTTGCCATGCCGACGGCGCAAGCATCGACCATGACTTCCATGGCCGCCTTGAAGCGCACGACGCCGCAGCTGTAGGAATCAAAAGTGCCAGCCGCCATACTGCCCTTACCGAGAGCTGCAAGATTTGTCTGAATTCTTTGTTGAGCGGTATCCCCACCTTGATCGTTCAAGACTGAGACGTCGCCGGATGGAATTTCGAGGATGTTCACCAAACGACTTTTGAGAACGTCAGGACCCACGAATTTGCATTCCATCTTCTGACTGGTCGTCGTGATCGTACCGCCAACCGAGTTTGGTTTACGGTCGGTATTGAAATTCGTCTCTGCGCAGTTTTGATACGCAACGAGAATTGTGGTCATCGTGACCCAAACCGCGAACTTCGCCCCCGCTCGCTTTTGTGCGCGCGTCTGCCCCTTCATCCTAGCCTCCCCATTTCGAGCTAACCCTGTACATGTGGTTAGGCAATCGGGGTGCCACGTGACGGCTGTTTAATCGCCGTTAGCGTGATCACCTGCTGGGCGGGTGCAAAAAAACCATACGCCCAGAAGACACTTAAACTCAGTTGCCACTTAGCTTTTCGGGACGAAGTCGAGTTTTATGGAATGGTTTTCCGCACAAAACCGAGAATTCACAATCGAGTTTGTTTCAAGGTGAAACGAAATGGAGACAGGTAGGATCGATGACGATCAAAACTCGGTCGGCCAATGGGTCGATCCAACCAGAATTGCCGCGATTCTCTCGAGACCTTTGCGATCTTCTTCGGTGAACCTCGCCGGCAGTGGCGAATCTAAATCCAGTACTCCTAACACCCTCTCACCAATCTCCGTTTTGATTACGAGAGGAATGACAAGCTCCGAGCGTGACCGCGCATCGCAGGCGATATGGCCGGGAAACTCATGTACATCATCGACTAACACGCTCACTCGTTCGCGCGCGGCTTTGCCGCAAACACCCTTGGTAAACGGCATGGATAGACATGCCGGCAATCCTTGGAAGGGCCCAAGCTGCAGGACTTCGGATTTCGCATGGAGATAGAAGCCAGCCCAGTTCAAATCCGGTAAATGTTGCATGAGCGCAGCCGACACGTTGGATAAATTGGTAAACCAAGTGGTCTCAAGAAGGCCCCGGATTTCGGCCTCCAATTCCGCGTAAAAAGCTTGTTTATCAACGTAATTGATTCTGACGGTTTGGAACATGCTAAGCAACTTATCACACTCGTTTAGATCTTGGTTTGGACTTTTTGTGGAGGCTTGACCCTCCCCACACGATTTCGATTTAATATTGCAGCGGTTGATGGAGGAATACATTCGTGAGTCGTGTTTGGTTGTGGTCCTATCTGTTTGTCTCAGTCACATTCTCTTTTGCATTTGCGCAGGCGTCGGCTGATCCGCTCTCAGCGCATCGCCCTGAAGGTCAGTCGTATCAGGCCTTCATTTCCAAGAAGCCGTTCTACCAGTTCGCACCCGCGACGGCGCACGATCTGCGCGTTCCCGTAAAAAAGTTGGATTCATCGAAGGCCGCTGAGTGGAAGCTCACGCGCGAAGAGTTCTTGGAGTCCTTCGCAAATATCCGCGACGATCGTTTCTTGTTTGAAAAAGATCGCCCGGAATTTCCGCGTCGCTTGAGCTGGCTGTATCCCGATGATGGCTGCCCGTACCGTGCCGAATTCATGGCGCGACTGCAGGACGAAGCCAAGCTGCCTGCTCCATCTAAAGTCTTTGCCTTTGGTAACTTGAAAGTTTCAACGACCAATCATCCTGATGGCTACGTCACTTGGTGGTACCACGTGGCGATCAGCTATCGCTACGGTAAGACTGTTTGGGTTTTTGACCCATCTGTTGAGCCGCTTCGCCCATTGAGTGTTCGCGAATGGACTGACCGCATGGGTGGAGATAAGGCTTCGATTACCGTTTCCCTCTGCGACCAGCACGCCCTGAGCCCCTATTCCACTTGCCGTGGTGGCGGCGCGCCGAATCCCAGTGAGTCGTTGAAATATCAGCAGTTCTATCTCACGCAAGAATGGAAACGTGTTGTTGATTTAAAAGAGTCTCCGGAAAAAGTTCTCGGCGAAGAGCCGCCTTGGAATAATCCAACAGATCTCCTTGAATAGTTCCCGTGATCACAGCTTCAGGGGCTCCGCCAAACAGGAGCCCCGAATCTGCGCTTTGTAAGCACCAAGTTCCTGACCTAATTGAATCGCCTTCGCGACTTCAAATCCGCTCGCTAAACCAAACATGAGCCCCGCGCGAAAGGCATCACCGCACCCCGTGGTGTCGACCACTTCTTTTGCTTTGTGGCCCGGGAAGATTTGCGCAGGTTCTCCCTGCTTGAGGTAAGCAACACCTTCGGCTCCGGCGGTCACGAAGAGCTCCCGCAAACGATCGTTGAAGTAAAGATCGCCAAGTTCTTCGAGCGCTTCTTTCCGAAAGGGAATTTCAAGATCCTCAAGCGAGACTTGAAGCGCGTCGATCCAGGGCAAGTAAATGGAATCTGTTTTCAAATCCTGAGCGAGGATCCACGCGCGCGCTCCTTGGATGCGCGGCAAAAGCATGCGGCATTGCTCGCGCAGGTACGGTTGCACGAAGAGATGCGAATACGAACCGCTATTCACGGCATTTACAATTTCGTCGAAACTTTCGTTTTCCGTACGCTGAATGTCCTCGTGCGAGAGAACGAAATCGCGCTCGCCCGTGATTTGATCAACGCGGCAACGGCAAAATGCGGTACGCAAACCTTCAACGAACGTGAGCTGTGGGGTAACGCCTCGGGCGTGGGCGTGAGCGAAGATCTTTTCGGCGCGTTCATCGCGTCCAAGAGGATTTCCGGAAAGAACGATCTCTGCACCCAATGCGGCCAACGCGAACGCGGAGTTTAACGCGCAACCGCCCGGCCCCTCTTGGGTGAAAAGCGGGTGACAAGGCTCCTCGCCTCGTGGCAATCGATGATAAAGCTCAAAACGATCCCAGCTGATTTCGCCGAAACAAAGGAGTCTTGGACGATGCTCGACCTTACGTCGCAAAACGCTCTCCAAAATCAAAGCTCGAGCTCCCCGCTGATCAACACTCCGAAAGCCGAATCAGGCTTGTTCAAAATGCCGAACGAAAAGTTAAAAGGCATCAGCGAGCGCGCTAAGCAACTTTGGGTCGTCTGCTACGTCAATCAAGAAGGCAAAAACCCACTTCGCGACCAGGCCGTCTCGGATATCGAAGCTTCCATGGAAGGCGGAGCCGATGCGGTGATCCTCATCAACGAATGGTCGAGCCTTGCGGAACTTGAAGACACGCTCACGTTCGTTCGCCCACGCTATCCAAAGGTTCCGATGGGGGTCAACTACTTGGGGGACGACGCGGAACCCTACGGATTTCTCGACTCTTTCCGTTTAGCACGTGAGCACGACTTAAAAGTCGTTTGGACCGACTTTGCAGGTGTGGACCAAATCAACGAAAAACCAGATGTCGACCTCCAGAAGATCGAAGCCGCTCGCTACCATCCGGCCTTCTACTGCAGCGGCGTCCACATGAAGTATTCGACGCTGCGAGATCCTTCGAAGACGATCGAACAATCGGCGCTCCAGGCGCTTGGCTGGGTCGACGGCGTCATCGTCACGGGACCCAAAACCGGAATTCCTTGCGATCCCGAAACGGCAAAACGTGCGAAGGCGGCCATTGGCCAGCTGCCGCTCGGAGTAGCTTCGGGCGTCTCACCCGATAACGTTCATACGATTCGCGACTTCATGAGCTTTTTCTTGGTGGCAAGCTCTCTTCAAGATGAACGTAAGCGCATCGTTCGGAGTAAGGTCGAAGCCCTGCGTCGAGCCCTTGACGCCTAACATCGCACTCCGCTGACTTATTAAGAGACGCTTGCGTACGGAAGTCGCTCGGTTCGTCATAATCTTGCTAAACTTTGGGAGGACTCTAATCAGCGTCTTAGATGGCAGGAGAGGCTTTCATGACGATCCATTTGAAATTCTCACTCACTCTTCTCGTCGCACTCGTCGGATGGACCGCGCGAGCGGATCTTTCTTCCAGCGACCAAGAAGCTCTCCGCAAAACTCAAGAACTTCTCCGCAACCAACAGCAACGCGAGAAGTACATGAAAGAGTCTCCAGACGCCCGCGCCAATCATCAGCAGCTCGAGAAGCTCACGGGCAACAAACAAACTACCGATTCTGTTTATGGACTTTCAGCCGAAATCTTCGCCGAGATTGCCAAAGACACCAATGGTGATCCGGTGCTGATGCAACAGAAGCTCATGGAAGCCCAGAAAAATCCGGAAGCGTTTCTTAAGTCTCTCCCCGCTCAACATCGCAAAGCCATCGAGGAAATCGCCGGTCGCATTAACTCAAATCGCGGCCCGTCGGGAAAACCTTAGATTAGAGAACGGCGTCGACAGGTTTAAGGCCTTTCGCCTTAGCTTCTACCCAGCGGGCAACGCTCGTGATGAGGTGAACGCGATTGATCGGCTTTGAAAGATGATCATCAAAGCCCGCCGCGAGGCATTTGATACGCTCGGTTTTCAGCGCGTGGGCCGTGAGCGCGATGATCGGACATTTCATATCTTCCTGGCGCAAGATCGAAGTCGCCGTGTAGCCATCCATTCCGGGCATTTGAATGTCCATGAGGATGAGGTCGTAAGCTCCTTGCAAAGCTCGATCAACCGCTTCTTGTCCGTTCGAAGCAACATCGACGGAAGCTCCCGCCATCTTCAAGAAACGCGAGATAAGAACTTGGTTATCGGGCGCATCGTCGACCAGCAGAAGTTTTAGACCCTTAAGGCACGTTCCCGTTGTTTCTTCAATCGGTGCGTGAGAACGCCAAGCTTCCGTCAAATGACCGATCGGTAGGCGCGTCTGCCCTAGACCCTTGCACGCAATTCGAATTTCAAACTCGGTCCCTTCCGGAGACGAGCTGATCAGCTGAACGTCACCGCCAAGGGATCGCGCAAGTTTTCTTGAGAGCGCAAGTCCTAAGCCGGTTCCGCCAAATCGACGTGTCGTTGAGCTGTCTGCTTGCATGAACGGCTGAAAGAGGCGTTTAGCACCTTCCGGCGAAATCCCGATTCCCGTATCAACAACCCGGAAGACCAACTCAGTCAGCTCAGGGCGAAGCATGTTCGTTACGCCTTCGATCTGAACGCGAATTGAACCTTTCTCGGTGAACTTCAAAGAATTCCCGATCAAGTTGGTCAGAATCTGGCGGAGCCGAACAGGATCCGTAGAAATCATCGATGGAATATTGGCACCGCACTCGATCATGAAGCTGAGGCTCTTTTCGGAGCACTTCAGATGGTAAAGCGAGCGAATTTCTTGAAGGAGCTGAAGGCAATCCACCCTGACGTTCTCGACTTCAAGTTTTCCGGATTCGACTTTCGATATATCGAGAATCTCGTTGATCAGATGGAGAAGTTGCTCGCCGTTTCGCCGAATCGTCGTGATCGCTTGGTGACGTTCTTCGGGCGGTTGATTTTGATTCAGCAAAAGCTCCGAGAACCCCAAAATCGCAGACAAAGGAGTTCGAATCTCGTGGCTCATGTTCGCTAAGAATTGAGTCTTAGCGCGGCTGGCGCCTTCAGCTTCATCTTTAGCGCGCTTCATCTCGGTCTCGACGCGCTTCCGGTCGTCGATATCGGTCATGGTACCAAGCCAGGCACATAGCTCATCGTCTTGGTTTTTTTCCGGTACGCCTCGAACGAGGTTCCATCGCCAAACGCCGTCTTTGCGACGAACGCGTGCCTCCGTCTCAAACGAATTTCCGGTGATCATCGCGTCAACGTAGGCCTTTAAAACGCGTGGCAAATCTTCAGCGTGGAAGGCTTGTTGCCAACCCGTTCCGATACTCTCTTCGAGAGAAAGTCCGGAATAATCGGTCCAAACCTGGTTCCAATAATCATGCGTGCCGTCGGGCTTTGCGCGACAAACGACATGAGGAATCGCGTCAGCTAGATTCCGATAGCGACGGAGAGATTCGACTTCCATCTCCGCAAGTTGCCGTACGCGCTCACTTCGCTCGCTCTCAACGAGCTTTGCCTCTTGTTCGTGGATCTTTCGCGCTTGGCGGTAAAGCTCAATGAAGACGCTGACCTTCGATTTGAGAATCATGGGGTCAAACGGCTTGAAGATATAATCGACCGCGCCCGCTTCGTAGCCGCGGTAGACGTAACGCTCATCTTTATTGATCGCGGTTACGAACAAAATGGGGATGTGACGGAACTTCTCCTGCATCCGGATGTTCGTTGCCGTTTCGAATCCGTCCATGTCAGGCATCTGGACGTCGAGCAAAATCACCGCGAAGTCATGATAATGGAGGGCTTCCAAAGCCTCGCGGCCCGAACTCGCTTTCACGATGTTCAGGCGCGGCTCGGACAATACCGCCTCGAGGGTAATCAACCCATCGAGACGGTCGTCGACGATTAGAATATCGACTTTGCCCTCATTCACTCTCATGAAACGAGTTCTTCCTTAGCTACGGTGATCCAACGATACATCATCGCGAGGAGACGATCTTCGTCAACTGGCTTTGTAATGTAGTCGCTTGCACCCGCTTCTAGGCACTTCTCTCGATCGCCTTTCATCGCCTTGGCCGTCAAGCTGATGATCGGAAGCTGCGCGAAGTTTCCAATTTGGCGAATCTTGCGCGTGGCTTCGAGACCATCCATTTCGGGCATCATCGTATCCATCAGGACGAGATCCGTATCCGTGTTTTGTTCGAGCATCTGGATCCCTTGGACACCGTTTTCCGCGTAGATGACCTGCATTCCACGAGGCTTCAAGATCGACGTCAACGCGAAGATGTTTCGCATGTCATCGTCGATGATGAGAACCTTTTTGCCTGAGAAGTCGGCATCAAGCGGAAGCGGCGCGAAGTCGAGATCGGGCTCTTTCTCCTGATTCGACATCTGGAGCTCGGCTCCGACGTACTTCTGCGGGAGATAGAGGGTGAACGTTGATCCGTGACCTGGTTCGCTCTCGACCTCGATCGCACCACCTAAGAGGCGCGCGATTTCGCGGGAGATCGTAAGACCGAGACCCGTACCACCGTACTTCCGGCTCGTTGTACCGTCGGCTTGTTGGAATGCTTCGAAGATGAGCTTCTGCTTGTCGAACGGAATCCCGATCCCCGTGTCGATAACTTGGAAGGCGATGACGCTGCGGCTGCGAGAGAGCGTCTCGACGCCGAAGTTCTTGGTCTGGTCCACCAAACCGATGCGCAGTTTGACCTGACCCTTTTCGGTGAACTTGAACGCGTTGGAGAGCAAGTTCTTGAGGATCTGTTGCAAACGGCTTTCGTCGGTGAAGAGGTTCTTCGGGAGCGAAGAGCTTCTTTCCACAACGAACTGAAGATCTTTGTGCTCGGCCACTGGCGTAAACGTCTGCTCGATGTACGAGGTGATCTCGTCGACCGCAACCGTCTTCGGGTGAACCGGCATCTTTCCGGCTTCGACCTTCGAGAGATCGAGGATTTCGTTGATGAGCGCCAAGAGATCCTGACCTGCCGAGTGAACCGTCTTCGCGTACTTCACTTGCTCAGGCGTGAGGTTCGTCTCACGGTTGTCCGCGAGAGTCTTGGAGAGGATCAACAAGCTATTCAAAGGAGTACGAAGTTCATGCGACATGTTCGCAAGGAACTCAGACTTGTACTTCGAGATGAGCGAGAGCTGCTCGGCTTTTTCTTCCAGTGAGCGAGAGGCCATCTCGACTTCCTGGTTCTTGAGCTCGAGGAGTTTTGCTTTGTCTTCGAGTTCTTTCGCTTGCGCTTCGAGTTCCGCGTTTGAGCGCTTGAGCTCGGAGAGCAGTTCTTCCGTACGCATCGAGCTTGAGATCATGTTCAAGATAACGCCGATGGAGTCCATCAGCTGATCCAAGAACGAAATATAGTTCTGGCTGAACGGCTTGAACGCTGCCAACTCGATAACGGCTTTGAGTTCACCCTCGAAGAGAACCGGCAGAACGATGATGTTCTGAGGCTTCGCTTCGCCGAGCGAGCTCGTGATTTTCACGTAGTCATCCGGCGGCTCCGTGATCAAGATGCGCTTTTTCTCAAACGCGCACTGACCAACGAGGCCCTCTTTCAAACGGTAACGGTTATTTACACCTCGGCGCTCGCTGAATGCATAGCTCGCGATGAGGTTGAGTGCCTGCTCTTCAGCTTCGCCTTCCGCCATGAAGAACGTGCCGTAACGGCCGTCAACGAGCGGAGTCAGCTCGCTCATGATGAGCTGAGCGACCGAGACGATCGAGCGTTGCCCTTGCATCATACCCGAGACCTTCGCGAGGTTGGTTTTCAGCC
>SYLX01000159.1 GCA_005808505.1 Bdellovibrionales bacterium
CAAGAACACATCGTTCAAAGTTTTCTCAGGCACCGCGACCAGCGCGCGATCGAGAAGTGTTTCGGATATCAACTTCTCGAAAACAACAGGTTGTTCCGTCCGCAGACGTTGAATCAAGCGATCGCGCTTTTCCCCGCGAAGAGAGTTGAGAAGCTGCTCAACCACCGGTAACTGCGCGCGCGTAACGTTTCTGATTTCCGAGAAGCGCGCAGCATACTGCTCGCGCATTTGGCGCGCAATGCGGCGAACGAGATGATCAGAAACGCGCGGATGACGAAGGACATGTTGAACGTACGATTCAACAAACGCGTCGCTGCAGCCCTGGAGGAACTGCGCACGAAGGTTCGCCGGAACAAACGAAAGGATCGCCATAAGCTCATCACCCGAAAGTCCGCTCACGAGCTGCGCGAATTCATCAGGGGCAAGATCTTTCACGAAGCCAAGCTCATCACTCAGTGAAGACTCGGGACGTCCCAACTGTGCAAGCGCTACTAGACGCTCGACTTTATCGAGGAACTCGCCAACCGTTGCGTTTGATTCTTGAGGAGCTTCGGCTTCGTAACGTTTGCGCACTTCAACGAAGAGATCTTTGTATTCGGCCTTCTGCGCGAGAGTTGCTAAAGGCTCAGGGCCAAAATGTTGAAGCACTCGGCAGAGATCCTGAATTTCAGACTTCGCTGCCAACGACCCCAACGCATTTTCTGCTAAAGCGGCATCGGACGCGAGAAGGCTTTTGAGCTGCTCCCGCTTGTTCATGATCGTAAAGGCACTTGGGCCTTCCTCATCCGACGATGCAGCTTGATTTTCAGGCGTCTCGATCGTCGGAGTCACGACAACAGGACGAGGTTTCCCTAACCGGCGAAATCCCCAGATCACCGCAAGAAGGCCAAGCGTTCCCATCAGAATCAAAAGCGCATTTGGCAATGCCGGCGCCAATGAAGACCAGAAGCCATCAGTGGGGGGCGTAGGCGCGCTCACACCGGTATCAGGCTTTGCGGATCCCGCGGCTTTCAAAGCAGGGCTTGCCGCATTGAGCTTGCGTCCCTGAATCGCGAGTGTCACTCCGCCTTGTCGAATCTTTGCTCCGAGCCTTTGTCGAAGGGCCGTCACGGCTTCCGGTGCAAGTGTTGATTCGTAGGCAAACTCACAACGAAGCGAGCTGAGCTTAAATTGCAATGGCCCTACTTCTTCTTCATCGCTCATGTCTAGGCCTGGCAGCGATGAGTTTTGTTTTTCATCGAGCGTGCGGAATCCCAAGATCTCACAACCGACAGCTGAGCAAAGTGAGCCGGTGCATTCTTCGGCGAGGACAGCGTTGAAACGATCCTCAAGTGCTTGGGCTTGAACCTCAACTTCGGGAGGAACTTGAACCGCCGATTGAGCCTGCGGAAGGAAGTTCATTGCGTTCACCGCAAAGGCAAAGCTTGCGATCTTCGCTGATGAGCGCATGATCCCTTGTAATTTAGACGGAATGATCATGTAAGACTTTCCTTTTCGACGCATGCTTAGGCCCCCCTAGATTTTTCTCTGACGGCTAGTGACTCTTTTCCAAGTCAACTCTGAGCCCAACTCAGCGGCCACCTAAAGCTCTTTCTAACTCTTCGATCTGCCGACGAACTTGCGGATTGGATTCGATCTCTTCCGCTCGGCGATAGGTCTCGAGCGCGGCTTCGCGCTCTCCCATCTTCAGCAGGATCGAACCTTTGCTCCTCAAACTCTCAACGTGCTGAGGATAACGTTGCAAGAGCTGATCCACGTACTCAAGGGCTAAGCTATAATTTCCTTGTTTAACGAGCTTCTTCACCATGGCTTGCGTTTTCGTGATGCTGACGGGCGCTGCCTTCTGCGAAATCGGGCGACCGCTCTTGACGTAAGTTTCTTCGATTGTTTTGTCGGCCGCACCCGGGGCAAGAGGTGCCAAGTTGATGGCTTCTTGCGAAGGACGTCCCTTGTGATCAATCACAATCTGCTGGCCGCTGCTCAAAACGGGAACTTGCACTTCCGTTGAAGTCGATCCGTCACTATAGGCCACTTTGATCACGTGGGGACTTGCGACTTTTTCAGCCGATGTGCCAGCCTCACGCGCGAGCGTTTTCTCAACCGGCTCATCAACAACGTAAGTCCAAAACTCGCGTCCGGAAGCACAACCTCCGTTGAGCACTCCAACTAGGAGCAAGAGTGACTTTAGACATAAAAATCGGGAAGCTCTTTCGCGTCGCTCTTTGATGATCTGCTCCAACATAGAATCAATCTCCCCTCTTCAGCTCTAAAACAAAAATGGCAAGAAAACCGGATTCTGGAAACTTAAGCCCACCGAGGCTGTTCCCTTCGTATCGCATGAAGCAAACACCCCGTAAGCACCGCTGAAGGCGTAATTTACGCTCAATTGGCCAATGATGTTTTTGCTGAGATCCGTGCTTCCGGCATCAAAGACGCCGCTCAATCCGTAGTAACCGGTCACCCCGACGGTGATCTGCTTTTTTCGCGGCCACATGTAGAGGTAAGTGATGCCGATCGCGCCCGTTGGGTTAAACGCGCTCAGCGCTACTCCCGAGAGATGTTGGTTGCGACTGCCCCACTGTTCAAGCCACTTCAACTGCACGAGACCTTGCGGGTAAAGACCCAAGTCAAAGTGGAAGTAGCTCAGCGATTCACCGCGCTCGCGTCTTTCCAACTCACGCGCAAGTCTCAAGGGTCGGTCAGCCGTCGAGAGATCTCGAGTGGCGTCCGCAAGGCCCGTGTAGAGAAGTCTTCCGTCATCGATCGCGATCAAACGCATCTCGATTCCCGAGGGTGTTTCGCGAGAGATAAAAACCGACTTCGCTTGGCTGAATCCAGACTTCTCACGAAGGCGCGCAAGATCAGCGAGGGTGAGCTCCCCGCTTTGGATCACCATTCGGTTGTCTCGGCTAACGAACACCCGGTTATCAAAGCATTCAGCACAGGCGATCATCTCACCGGGATTCGGGAACAATCGAGCCAGCACGTCCGTAACCGCGGCCGCAAAGTCGGTTTTTGACTCTTCCCAATGCGCCCTCGGTGTCGCAACCAACACCGGGAGAATCACATCGCCCCGTTCACGAGCGCGTTCGATCTCGTAGCGAAGACGATCTTCAAAAACGCGCAGATCCTGCTGCGTTTGCGGAAGAAGCGCGAACGCAGAAGAAGCCGATAAGAGGAGGCTGAGAGCGAGAATGGCTTTTACCAAAACAACACCCCCGCAAAACCAACGCTGTGAAAGGGCACGATGAATCTTCGTGTCTCGATCACGTTTGAAGACTCCAGAAGCGGCACATATTCGATAAACGTCGAGAATCCGAATCGGTACTTCACGTGTGCCTCTAAGCCGATCTGCCAAGCGGTCAAAGAAGCTTTCGGCTCCGAAGTCGGATCGAGGAGTCGCGCAATATCGATTTGATTTTCTCCGAACACGGCGGCTCCTGGTCCCTCGAGGCGTAAAAAGACAACTCCCGTACGCAGGTAGAGATCCGGTTGCGTGAGGCTGGGCTCGCGGCGCCCTAAGAGCTGGGAGAAATGAGCGCCAAAGCTCCAACCTTGGTACGTGTCTTTGATGCTAGTGAGGCCGATTGAGAGTCCTGCACGGCGATTGCGCTGTGGACCTAACACGGCCTCAAGCGATTGCTCTAAGAAAATCAGCGGCGCGGTTTGCGCTCCGGCGCCGCCCCCACCGCCATCTTCCTTCGTACCGAAGTTGCGAATTGGAAAACGCGTGACGGCTTGAAGCGTATCGCGCCCCGCAAGCAATCGTCTCTGCTCTTCGCGTGCTTCAGCTAAACTCACGAGCTTGGACGGTTCTTGCAAAACGCTACGGGCACTTGTTCGATGCGAGAAACGCTGAGCCCAAACGACTTTCTGCGGAGCTTTGATTTCGTAGATCTCGGCCCAGAGAACGAGATCATCGACGATGACGTCGAAATGAAGAGAGAGCGCCACCGTCTGCGGATACTGGCGGAACTGTTCGAGTACTTCGGGTTGATTCAAAGCTTTACCGATGACGGTTTTTTTGGGTTGGCTGTAAGCCACCCACTGACGGCATAAGGAGCAGTGAACAAGCTGAACCGGAAGCCGCGGATTCGCGCGCATCAGTTCAAACAGGTGGTTCTCGATCTCTTGTTCAAAACGCTCATCAAGCCCGATAGGCCCGTCGATCTCGGCAATGACGAGCGGGGTTGAAGTCGCAAAAGGAGAAGTTCGCAACCAGGTGTGAACCATTTCGTCCACAAGGTCGGAGGCCATGAAACGAAGATCTAAACGGACAGGCTCATCACCGCCGCTTTGCGCGCGAGCCACGAAGGACACAAGCGCGAGCCATACGAACGCGATCGAAATCAGAGTTCTTGCCACGCGCGCTCCCCATTTCTCGCTCTGGTCACGAGCTGAACCTTCGTCATCAGCTCAGGTGCATCCACTCGTCTTGCTTCAATTTCAATGTAAGGCTGTGACGTCGATGAAAGCGGATCAAGTCCTTCCAGGCGGCTGAGTCGTCCTGCGCCGAGCGTGCTCGTAAGTTCCACGCGGTAGACCGCCGCTAACGCTCGCTGAAGTTCGCTATCATCAAGGCCCGTGACGACAAGGCCCAAAGGTTCGACGATATTCTTCTCGCGCAGCCGTTCCGCTAAAGAAGACGCGATTCGTTTTGCCTTTGAGCTTTCGGCTTGAAGGAGCCGCTCAACAAACGCGTCTCGCTCTTCATTCGTGAATACAGAGCGCCGACATTCGTAAGATCCAACTAAGCTAAATGTCTTTGCGCGGTTTGGAGCTGACTCATCCAGCACCGTATCGGGGCCGGCTGCGGGACGACACTCAATCGATTCGGATGAGCGCCCCGTCAGAAGTGTCAATGCCGCCGGATTCACCGGACTAGTCTTCGGCGAGGTGATCGCCACGAGCGCAAGAACCATCAGGATCGCGATTGCCATTTAGCTGCCCTTCCCGCGCTGTGCGAGAAGCGGAAGCGATCTTGAGTAAACGCGGTTCTGCACGAAACGAAGGAACTGAGCTTCAATATCCCTTTGTCTTCGACCCGCTGATTTTTCTTGAGTCAACCCCGTTGTGAGCGCCCACCATCCGAACGCTTGAGTGTGCTCGATCGCAAGATTGGTCTGATCAAGAAGCGCTCCTTTTTGATCCGTTACGCGAATCTCGGCCTCTGTTCGGTAAGAAGAAATGGACGGCACGATAAAGCTCGTAAACAAAAATGCATAATACGCCGGAATTGAGAATGAACCCTCGCTCTTTCCGGTATTGAGGTACCAGAGATTCAAATCCGCACGGCCAACCGTCTCTTGAGAAAAATCAAGATTGGCATCGACGATCTCCGCACCGATTTCTTGGAGAGACTTCGCAAGCATCCGGCAAACTCGTTTGTTTACCTCGCGAATGGAACCGTTGTCTTCAATGTCTCCGCAGCGAACAGCGACCCGAATACCTTTGAGGCTATTTTCGCTCAGCCGCAGATCGGAAGGTCGCGCCCATTCACCTATCGGCTGTAAGTAGGTGGCGCAGCCGCCGACCGAGAACAACGTGAAAGCTGCGCAGCCAAGCAAAACTATGGCGCGAATCCGCGCAAGCCAGATTAAGGGCGACTTGTTCCAAACGGCGAACAAGGAGCTGCAAATTAAATCCACGAAGTTCAATTCCTGCTTGAGTGCGAATGTTTCCTGGTTAATATCGGATCCATCGCAAGAGGTAAATCGCTATGTTGAGCTCAATGGCCGGATTCGTGCTACTGCTGGTCGTCGTTTTTGTTTCAGTTTTGGAGCGCGGTCAGACCGAAATCCGCTATTTCGATTGGCATGCGGCCATCGTCGTCCTGGGTGGAGTGAGCGGAAGCCTCCTGATGGCCCTCAAAGGTTCGACATTTAAACAAATGGTGCTTGACTGGCTGCGCGCCATCTTGGGCCGAGATCTCATGCGCGAGAAAATCGAAGTTCTCAAAGAAGATATCGCCAAAATGACCAGCGCATGGAAAGAAAATCGCCGCAGCGAAGTGCTCTCGTTGGTCGAATCGTCACGCGCCGAAGAAGTTCGCGTAGCCGCCGACGCCCTCATTCAGCACCTTCAGGGCCAGCGCCTCGCCGAGCGTTTCGAATCTCTTCGGGTAAAGACTTCAAACGACATGCTCCCCCAAATCGAAGGATGGGACATGGTGGCACGCTTGAGTCCTTCTTTCGGAATCGTGGGCACCGTTGCCGGCATGGTTCAACTCTTTCGCAATATGGCTACCCAATCCGGCGGACTCGGCGGCGCCATGGCAATGGCCCTTCTCGCAACTCTTTACGGAATTCTTTTCGGGACCGCGGTCGGTGGACCGATGTCGACGCGACTCAATCAGCAGCTCAACGAACACTTGAGTCTGATCGATCTCCTTGAACGTCAGGTCGCCGCGCTGATCGAAGAAGATCGTTCGCGCAAACGGGGCTCTGAGGCGCAAGCATGAGATCGCGTCGTCATTCTCTTCGTACCGGCAATGAAGGCTGGCTTACGAGCTATGCCGATCTCATGACGAATTTATTGATCTTCTTCATCTTGATCGTTTCGGCCTCCGAAATTCAAACCGG
>SYLX01000160.1 GCA_005808505.1 Bdellovibrionales bacterium
AAAGAGGGCTCGATGCTTTTAACGACGGGAAACAAGAGCGAGTACGCAACCGGCTATTCGACTTTGTACGGAGACATGTGCGGGGGGCTCGCACCAATTGCGGATCTCTTGAAAAGCCAAGTCTACGCACTTGCTGAACATTATAATGTTCAACACGAGGTGATTCCGAGTGAGATCATCACGCGTCCACCGTCGGCTGAGCTAAGACCAAATCAAAAGGATCAAGATAGTCTTCCGCCTTACGATGAGCTCGACAAAAGCGTTCGTAATCTTGTGGAGCTTGAAAAGCCCGCACGCACGCAAACTGAAAAGTGGCTGTTAAATACTCTGGTGAAAACAGAATTTAAGCGGTGGCAGGCACCGCCGATTTTGAAGGTTTCGGGCCACGCCTTCGGGCGCGGCCGTCGCATGCCTCTAGCTCACAAAGCTAAATACTAGAGATCGAGGAGTCCGAGCTGCTTAGGCTGCTTCTCGATTTGGGGGAAGCGTTGTTCCGGTTTTCCCGTGAGCGAAATTAGAGTCGCAAGCGTCGGCTCAACTCCGTTTGGAGACAGACGAGTCACCATTTTGTGGAAGAGATGACCGCAATAGGCAGCGTCTTCTTCAGCGCGGTGAAACGTTCCGGATGGAATCCCGAGATGTTGAACGAGAGTTCCGAGTTTGTAGTTTGCAAGTCCCGGATACACTTTGCGCGCAAGCGGAAGCGTATCGAGGATGACTCCGCGAGGAGCCAGCGTCTCATGCTTTTTGATGTCGGCGATCAGGAACTGAGAGTCGAAGGCAGCGTTATGCGCAACCATGATGTGATCACCGCAGAACTCCGCGAAAGCGTCGAGGACGTCGGTGATCTTCGGCTGACCAGCGAGCATCTCATCGGTAATACCGTTTACGCGAGAAGCGGCTTCGGGCATCGGGATGCCCGGGTTGATCAGTGTCGCGAAAATGAGTTCAGGTGCGCCTTGTTCGTTGAACATGACGGCCCCGATCTCCGCGATCTGATCCACGCCAGGAAGTGTTCCGGTTGTCTCTAAGTCGAAAGCAATAAAACGCATGTTTGGTATCTCTACCTGGTCCAGGAAGGCTTGTCAAAACGGCGCTCAGCTTGTCCGCAACAAGGGAAATGTTTAAAATTAACGTATGAAACTCTTCAAAGCCGCGCCCGTAGCCGTCCCCGAGACGATCCTCGTTGAAACGATGGACGGTGAAGAAGTGCGCGCAGAGTTCTTAGGTGGGCCCACGGTGCTTGAGACTCTTCTCCACAACAAGATCGAAGTCTCTACTTCTTGCGGAGGCATGGGCACTTGCGGAACCTGCCGGATCGAAGTGATTCAAGGTCTAGCTGCACTTGGAGACCGGAACGAGATTGAGGCCGAAATTGCAGATGCGCGAGGATTCGCGGCTTGCGAGCGTTTAGCTTGTCAGGTTCAGGCGCACCCGGAACTCAAGATCCGAATTCCCCAAGAAAAAGACTGATCATTCAACGTAAAATGGATTTGAATAAATCCAAGTCATCCAACGTTGACCATCGGGAAGAGTCAGCGTGGGGAACACGCGTACAATCACGCGGTAAACGCCTTTTCCGTGAAGCTCGTATTCGGTATCGAGTGAGTTTGAAGCCATTAGCTCTTGGCCGTCTTTGAAAAATTTTGTTTCAAACGGCACGCGTGGTTTGCGCGGGATGTGCGTGATGAGTTTCATTCCTGGAGACCATTTCACCTTGCCGCCCATCGGAATGATTTTCTCGCCGTCTTGGATGTAAGCCGCAAAGCCCTTTGGATTCCCGAGAATATCGAGGCTCATGTAGAACTGACCGCTCGCAAGTGCGCTGAGAATTTTGCGACGATCTCCTTCGGCTTCACCGGTGAGTTCTGATCTCAACAAGACGTGGTTTGATAGAAGAGAGAACGAACGTTGGTACGAAGGGAAACGGAAGTAAAAGCGACCAAACGTTGAACCCGTGCGCGCCGTAGCTTCCGCACCGGCCATCCCTACGGTCGGGCGAGTAATCGAAAGCTGATCCCAAAGATTCAACTCTTCTTGCGGCTCTTCATACAAACGAAGCAGCGCGAATTGAGGATTGAAGGGATAAACGAGAGCGCTCCAGAAGAACGAGATCTTGGAATTCATCCAAGCTTTCTGCCAAACCGATTTCAAGTTGATGACTTCGATGCCATCCAGGCCTGAAGGATACGGTCCACTCCACGAGAAGCCTTGCTTTGAAGGATGCGCAAGAATCAACAAATCAGGTTCAGCATCCGATCCGCTTTGCGAAAGTAAATCCGCCAACAGAACTTGCGCTTGGCCGAGAGATTCCATCGAACGTCGACGAAGACGATCGTAGGTGATCAATCGAGATTCCAGATAGCTAAACTCATCGCCTGCCATCACGAGAAGCTGACGATTGTAACCTTCAGGAACTTTGGATCCATCGAAGACGTTGAGGTCCGTGATGAAGAGATAATCGAGGCCGGCTTCTTGTGCGGCTTTGATGACTTCTTGCGGAGTGCCGCTGCCGATCCCACGCGTGGTGTGGACGTTGGTGACGCCACGGTAGTCAAAAAATCCGGCATGGTTGGCAGGTTCAAGTTCTTCGGGAACAACGCTAACTTGCAACTGACTCAGCACGAGCCAGTAAACAAAGAAAAAGAAAAAGATAATGCTAGCGATCAGAACCTTGCGCACGGCGCTTGACCTCGACGAAGTGGAACTCATCCGAGAGTCGCTTGGTGCTGACGATTTCGTAACCTTTTTCAGTCACCCAAGCGGGAAGCGGATGAGTGATCTCGCAACCCACGAAGAAGGTATCACTGTTTGGGTAGGATGATGGCAAGAAATCATAGAAGTCACGGCGGTTCATGCCGCCGAGCTTATAGATTTGGCGGTGCGTTTTATAAGATAGAGCCGCCGCCATTTGGTAGGAGCCGAGATAGACGTTCTCTTTCTGGAGTTCGGGTAAAAAGAGATCAAAGCGCGTAAACTCGCTCGTTTTTAAAATTTTCGGATCAAGGGGCAGCCATTGGAAGGCAACCTCACTGATGACAATGATGAGCGCTGTCATCCAGATCGCCATCGTTGCTTTGACCCACTTCAAATCTCGCGCATTTAGAATTGCGAGAGCCAGAATTGAGGGATGCGCCATGATGGGCCAGTTGGCTTCAACGTGGGCCTTGAATGAAGTGTAGAGAAAGAATGCGAGGGGAAACCAGCCGAAGTAGTGGAGGAATCTTGCTTCACGAGGTTCTCGTCGGCGCAGAGCAAACCAAGCAACCGTCGGGAAGAGAATGAGAAGTTGTCCGCCAATGTATTCAAGCGGCCAGAGTGAGTTGATCTCTTCGCTCTTCAAACCGTGATCAAGCTGGAAGCGGAAAGAAACCCAATCGTTTTGCGAGTTCCAATAAAGCACCGGAAAGCAAAACAACAAGCCGAAAAAAATCGTCAACGGCACCAGAGCAGGTTTTACTTTCCGCCAGTTCCCCGAGAAGGCCAAGTAAGCGATCGCGGCAGGCACAAAGAGAACGATGAGATATTTAGAACAGAATCCCAGGCCGAGGCTTGCGCCAAGTGCGCAGTAGAGACCAACTTGCTTCTTCGTGTCCGTCTCGTTGAGGAGCTTGAGAAAAAGCCATATCGAGAGAGACCAAAAAAATACGAGCGGAACATCCGGCGTGATGATGAGAGATCCCACACCGAAGAAGGGCGAGAGCAAGACAAAGACGAGCCAGATCTGGCGTTTCTTATCATCAAGGAAGGGCGCTAAGATTTTTTCCCAGATAAGAAGAGTTGCGTGCGCTAGCCAAACGCCAGGAAGACGTGCGGCTCCACCGTAGAAGTCGATCCACTTTCCAAACCAGAAAAGCCAACCGACAAACGGAGGATGATCGAAGTAGCTCCACTGCGGATGGTGTCCCCAAACCCAATAGTAAGCTTCGTCATTTGATAACGGGAGCCAGATCGCTAAGACGGTCTTCACCGCCAAAGCGATCAGCCAGATCTGATAGAAACGTTTCACGGCAACTCGACTCGCAACGGCTTACCGAGATCACCCGGAACACCGCGCTCGACACCGTTCACGATCAAATTGACGGCGCCGCCATCGCTGAAGCGGAGAACAACTTTGCGACGAGCTTTGATGGATTGGACTTGATCGCCCTTCAAGCGAAGCTTTTTCATCGGCTCATCGTCAATCTGCGCATCGACTTCGACGGCATCGAGAGCTTCGATCAAAACTTCCTGCTGTCGACCGACTGGTTTGGGGCTCGGCGAAGGAGAAGCCGCCGCTGCTGCGGCAGCCGGTGTAGCCGTTGGCGACGGACTAGGCTTAGGAGTCGGCGTCGGAGCCGGTGTCGGCGTAGCGGTCGGTGACGGCTTCGGCGTCGGAGTGGCTTTGATTTCTGGGGTCGGCGACGGAGTTGCCGTTGCCGAAGGTGTTGCCGAAGGACTAGGTGAAGGTGTTGCTACCGGAGCCACGGCCGAAACGCTTGGAGTCGGGCTCAAAGAAGGAGACGGCGTCGCAGTCTCTTCGGGAGTAGCGGAAGCAGCGGGAGGAGCTGCTTCGTCTTCTTTAGGTTCAATCGCCGTGATTTCGGTGGGCACGCCTTCAACGACGGCTTCATTCTCGTAGCTCTCCATCTTCTTTTTGAAGAAGACGATCATCACGACGAGAAGAAGGATTCCCGCGACCGCGCCAACTTTCACGAGGAGCGAAGCTTTCGGATTGATAGCTTCATCAGCTTCCTTCTTCGGAGCAGGTCTAGCGCTCGCAGATCCACCTTCTGAAGGCGGCGGCGGCGGTTTGGGTTTGGTTGAGCCCATTTCTTCGTAGAAGTTCGACAAGACGCTCTCGACGTCGAGCTCAAGATAACCCGCGTAGGCGCGAACGAATCCGCGGAGGAACGTCTTCGGAGGAAGATTGTCGAGGTCACCCTCTTCCATCGCTTGAAGAGTGCGATTATTGATCTTCGTCGCGATGGCGACTTCGCTGATGGAGATGCCTTTTTTCTCGCGATTCTCTTTTAATATCTGACCGGTGATTTTCATGGTTGCTGCATCCTACTTCATCAGTTTCAGCATCGATTCGGCACGCTTCGCATAGAGTCCGTTGGGATAAAGTTTTAACACTTCTTCCATTCGAGCCACTGCGGACGATGTTCTTCCGAGGCGATAATAAGTGAGGCCGCTGAAATAATATGGTTCATCGAACTGCGCAGGTCGACAAATGACAACGGCATTGTCGAGCGCGTGTGCCGCTGCTTCGAACTGTTTGAGTTCGAGAAGCGAGCGACCATAGAGAGTTTGACCCAAGCAGTGGTCACGATTGATTTGCACGGCTTGTGAGAACTTTTCTTTGGCCATTCCGTAGTCGCCTTTGCGGAAGTAAGCCATGCCGAGATTGACCCATGCTTTCGCGGGATCACCGTAGGTCAAATCATTCAGGACAGTTTTTAATTCCGCGATCGCTTGATCGTAACGAGTGAGTTCAATCAATACACGCGCGTAGTTGTTGCGTGCTTCCGTAAAATCCGGCGCGAGTTCAACGGCACGGCGCAAATGTCTCGCTGAGAGATCAAGTCGCTCGCGCAGAAAGTAAGCTAATCCTAAATTGTTTTGAACAAGCGCATTCTTCGGATCGAGCTTTTCGGCGATTAAAAGCTCGCGAAGCGCATTGGGATAATTTCCCTGGGATAGGAAACTTGTTCCGATGCGCATGTGCAATTCGGCTTCTTCGACTTCTTTTCGAGTCGTCGAGCAGGCGGATAGAGCCAAGCTGAGTAGAAGTGCGGGAGTCGCCCTTCGCCAAAATTCTGCACGCATGGTCCAAGGCTACCAAAGTTTTCGTAAGACCGCAAAAAGTGTAGAGATTTCTGAACCCGACCTCGGCCCTGACGAGGCTCGAACTTTACCTTGAGCGTCTCAGTCGCGCGACGCACTCGATGTGATCCGTCTGCGGGAACATATCAAACGGTTGGACGCTAAGAACTTCGTAGCCTTTTTCGATCAGCGTCTTGAGATCGCGGGCGAGCGTGACGGGATGACAACTGACATAGACGATCGCTTCGGGTTGAGCTTCGGCGAGCTTCTCCATTACGGCAAGTCCACAACCGGCGCGCGGAGGATCGAGCAAGACAAAAGACCTTGTTGAGAAGCTTCGACCTTCCAAGAAAGTTTCAATATCTGCTTCATGAAACTCAATCGTTCGGGCTCTTTTTGAGGACTCCCGTTCGGCTCGCTCGCGACCGAGAGCAACCGCTTCGGCATTGAGTTCCGCTGCAATCAGTCGCGCCTGCGGGAACTGATCAGCTAGTGGGAAGGTGAAGTTTCCGCTTCCCGAGTAAAGATCGTAGATGTCAATTTGAACTCCGCCGGGCGTTTCTTTGCCGGTCTCTTTCGAAATCTCCTCGACGAAGGCTTTGAGGACAAAGTCGATGAGATTGCGATTTTGCTCTGTATTCACCTGCGAGAAAGCGGGACCCGTAACCTCAGAGGCAGGTTCGTCGGCTTGGTCTTGTTTTCCACTCTTGCGCTCGCGGATCTTTCCGTCAGTCGTGATCGCGATTTCGATGCGACCCGCTTTTAGGTGCGCCAATTCTTTTTTCAAAATGGGAATGCGCTGAGCGAGGACTTCCTCCGTAATCGGGCAGTCTTCGATGTCGACGATGTCGTGGCTTCCGCGGCGGTGGTAACCGAGCTTCGGTCCAGAATGATGCAGCTGCACGCGGTTTCTATAACGAAACGGTTTTGGGCTCGCAATCACGGGGAGGACGTTGTCGACTTCAAAACTTTGGCCTGAGAATTTTCTCAACGACTCCGCGACGAGGAGGCGTTTTTGCCGGAGTTGTTCTTCGTACTCGACATGTTGCCAACTGCAACCGCCGCAGATCCCCGCGACCGGACATGGCGGCGTGATGCGAAAACGAGAGGGCGACAGAACCCGAAGGAGTCGAGCTTCAGCGAAGTTTTTCTTCACGAAGGTAAGTTCGATTTCGACCTTCTCCTCCGGAGCCGCATCGCTCACGAAGATGACAAGTCCTTCATGTCGCGCAACGCCTTTGCCGCCGACGGCGAGCTTCTCCACCTGGACTTGAAGGCGATCGCCTCGTTTGTGTTTTCTCTCTTTTGTTGTCATCGAGGATCCTAACGCGCCTAAAAAAGAAAAGGCGGCTCGTTGGCCGCCTTCATCCTAGCAGTGATTTACGTGAACGATTACTCGTTTACGATTTCAGCTTTTTCGAAGAAGAGAGCGAGTTCGCGAGCCGCGCTCTGGGGGCTGTCGCTGCCGTGAACCGCGTTCTCACCGACGTTGTCGCCGTGCTTTGCGCGGATCGTGCCGGGAGCTGCTTTTTTCGGATCCGTTGCGCCCATGATTTCGCGGTTTTTAGTAACTGCGTTTTCGCCAGCGAGAGCCATCAAAACGACGGGTCCAGAAGTCATGAAATCAACGAGTTCGCCGAAGAAGGGGCGCTCTTTGTGCTCAGCATAGAACTCTTCGCACTTCTTGCGGCTGAGGACAGTGAGTTTTGCAGCGGCGATTTTCAATCCGCTTTTTTCGAAAGTAGCGATGATGTCGCCAATCGCGTTCTTCTTAACGGCGTTCGGCTTAATAATGCTGAAAGTCAATTCTTTAGCCATGACCTCTCCCTTGAGTGATTTGGCCGATTAATTACCGAGCAAACGCGGCAAGGTCACGAAAATCTTCGTGGAGTTATCAGACTCAGGAACTTGTCAGCCTATAAGCAGACAAGTTCTCGAGCACAGATCAAAAAAAAGCCCAGATCCGAAGACCTGGGCTCGTTCAACCGACCTGAAGGTCCGCTTATTTCAATTGTTTTGCGAGAGTTGCGCCCATATCGGCAGGGCTACGCGAGATCGCGCAGCCGGCAGCTGCGAGAGCTTCGAACTTCGCTTCTGCGGTTTCTTTTCCGCCCGTGATGATCGCACCCGCGTGACCCATGCGTTTACCTTTAGGAGCCGTGGCGCCCGCGATGAAGCAAGTCACCGGCTTCTTGAATTCACGCTTGATGTACTCAGCTGCATCGACTTCGGCTGTTCCGCCGATTTCGCCGATCATGATGACCGCATCTGTGTTGGGATCGCGGTTGTACATCTCGAGAACGTCGATGAAGTTTGTTCCGTTGACCGGGTCGCCCCCGATTCCCACGCAAGTCGATTGTCCAAGGCCCATGCGAGTGAGCTGGCCGACCGCTTCGTAAGTGAGTGTGCCCGAACGCGAGAGAACGCCGATTCGTCCCGGCTTATGGATG
>SYLX01000161.1 GCA_005808505.1 Bdellovibrionales bacterium
ACTCAACCTGCCTTGAGTCGTCAGATAAAAAAGATCGAGGACATCCTTGGCTTCCCGGTTTTTGAGAGAACGAAACGTAGCGTAGAACTCACCGAAAGCGGTCGGCTCGCGGTAACGCAAGTTCGCAAGATTTGGTTTGAGGCGCAAAAGCTCGCGGAAGTCACAGATCGTGGCTTGAAGAATGTCAGCGGCTCACTCCGCATTGGTTCCATTTTCACACTAGGGCCGTACTTGATTCCGCATCTCCTCCCTTCGCGTCGCAGTCGGTTTCCCGAGGCGAAGTTCATCTTCAAAGAAGGGAAAACTCCAGATCTCGTTCGAGAACTTGAACGCGGCACTCTCGATCTGGTATTCGCTGCCGACACTTTTGATCGCAAAGGAATTTGCCGCGAACCCCTTTTCGAAGAGCCGCTGCTCCTCATCTCCGCGATTGATCATCCTTTAACGAAGAAACAATCTGTCTCGTTAAAAGACATTCGTCGCGAGGAGATGCTCGTCCTCGAGGAAGGTCATTGCCTAAAAGATCAAGCGTTGAGCTTTTGCAAACACGGACGAAGCTCCGAGAAGAATCCGTACCAAGCGACGAGTCTCGAAACGATCAAACATTTAGTGGGTGCTGGTTTGGGTTATTCACTCATTCCACTTCTAGCAACAATTAACGAGAAGCCAACAAACCAGCTCTACTCTTACCGTGAACTCGACGGCGTTGAAGCTTCGAGGCAAATCGTCATCGCCTACGCTCGTAAATCGCATAGGGCGAAGGAGATTGACCTTCTCGTGCGGCACTTCCGCGATCAGCTGCAAACACTCGCTTCAGCAGGACTGAAGATCACACGCTCTCTCTAGGCCCGACGATTGTCGTACCTCGAGACAGCCAAATCCGTGTTTATTGACACACTTCAGAGCGGGATTACCATAGAGACAGCACCGAATTCAGGGGTCCGTGGATGGAAAAGATGATCAAGAAGACCGCGCCGAAGAAAAAGTCAGCTTTCAAAAAAAGAAGCGCCATCCGATTCACACCTGATCTCGGAACGATCGCTCAGCTTGAACTCTTGAATCTCAAAAAGGTTCAAAATTTCGGAACCGAGATGACAGCCCTCGTGCTCGAAGAGTCCTATCGAGGCTGCGGACTTGCGCTTCCCCTAAGTGAAGCTCTACAAGTCGGCGACAAGGTCAAAGTTCGCATCGGAGCTGGCGCTCCTCTCATTGCGGAAGTTCGCTGGAGAACTGAACTCGATTCGCAGATCATGCGCATCGGCCTCATGTATCTCGAATAAACTTAGATTCAATCTCCCGCACGAATTTCGATTCCCCGCTTCGAGAGTCGCTCACGCACGGCGTTCGCCACTGCCAGCGCGTTCGGTGAATCCCCGTGGATACAAAGAGTCGCAGCATTCACCCTCAGCAACGTCCCGTCATATGCCATGAGAGTTCCATTTTCCACGATATCCAAAGCTTGCGATGCGGCCCGTGATGGGTCCTCAATCACGGCATCCGGAAGTGCTCGCGAACGCAGTCGACCATTACTTTCATAATACCGATCAACGAACGCCTCACCCCGAACAGCAAATCCCTCACGCCTGGCGAATTGATGAAAAGGCGAATCAGCGAGCGTCACAACGACGAGTTGATCATCGATCGCACGCACCGCACGGAGAACACAATCTGCCAGATCAATGTTTTGGGCCGAATCGTTATAAAGGGCACCATGTGTTTTGACGTGCGAAAGCTTCGCACCAAAATGAGCGCAAACCTTTAGGAACGCTTGAATTTGCTCAATTAAACTTTTTGTAAGCTCGTCTTTTGCCACATTCAAAGTTCGTCGGCCGAAGTTCTCGCGATCAGGGTAACTCGGATGCGCACCGATCTTTAATCCGTGCGCGAGAGCCAGTCGAACCGACTCCGACATCGACGTGACATCGCCCGTGTGTCCCCCGCAGGCGATGTTAACGGAACTCACGATTCGGTAGAGCGCCTCTTCACTCCCGTTTCGCAAAGCTTCGAGTGACTCGCCAGCATCGAGATTGAGATCGATTTGCTTCATGTTGAGTTCTGCTCCTTAAAGCGAAAGAGCCATCACGCTTCGCAGCTTATCTTGTTCAGCCAGAGCCTCCCAGGCTTCATCGAATTCAACCCGACGGAAGCGGATCTTCTGACCTGGGCGAAGCTGACCCAATTTAAAGAGATCAGCGCCGATCACGTTGGCAATTTTCCGGTAGCCGCCGGTCGTCTGCTGCTCACAGAAAAGAATGAGCGGCTGACCCGATGACGTCACTTGGATCGCTCCTGCCGCAACACCTTCTGAAATCAACTCGTCATCGTTTAATGAGTGAATTGATGGCCCGATCAAACGAAGACCTCGCCGGTTTGAATCCGCGCTAACCTCAAAATCAGAGTTAAAGAACTTCTCTCGCACGTCAGCCGAATAATCATCTGCTTGCGGGCCAAGGGTCACGCGAAGCTCGTGAAAGCTTCGATAAAGAGAACGCACTTGAATGCCAGATCGCCTCGGCCTAGGCCAACACTTAGAATGGGCGGATCTAAGAATATCCCCAGTCTGGAGAGATCGATGAAACGGTCCACCCCATGGTCCGCTCAGATGAGTGGAACGACTTCCAAAAAAAGATGAAGCTTCCAATCCTCCACTTACCGCTAAGTACATTCGCGCACCTAGCTCAAGAGAACCGATTGTCACCGTTTGATTTTTTTCGATGAGAACGCTCGTCCACATTGGAAGCTCATGACCATGCCGATGGTCGCCAACCCGTATTGCACAAGAGGCTCCAGTGAGAGCAATCCAAACATCCTGATGAAAGCGAAACGTTCCACCCACCATCGTCATTTCTAATGCGGCCTCTCGACTCTCATTGCCCACAAGGGCATTTGCAACTTCAAGAGCCCACAAATCCGCAGCACCCCCCGGGGAGATTCCGAGATGCGCAACTCTGAAACGGCCAAGATCCTGCACACTCGTCAGCATGCCCGGCGCAATCACTTCAAGAAGCGCTTCACTCATGGCAAAGCTCCGACAGGGACGAAGCAAACTCGATCGCCTGGCGAGAGAAGAACCGAAGGGTCGCGCTGGAGATCGAACAATTTTACGTCCGTGCGGCCTAGAATCCGCCATCCGCCTGGTGAAAACTCGGGATAGATGCCGGCTTGTTCTCCCGCAATCGCTACGCTACCCGCCGCAACTCGAAGACGTGGAGTTTCGAGTCGCGGAACAGAGAGTTCGCGAGGTAAGCCGAGTAAGTAAGGAAAGCCCGGTGAAAAACCCAAAAAGGCCACTGTGTACTCGGCTTTCGAATGTCGCGAGACAACTTCACTCACTGATAAGCCCGTGAGATGAGAGACTTCCGCTAAATCCGGACCCGATTCCTTGCCGTAACTAACGGGGATTTTCACAAGAGCGTTTGATGGAGACGAATGAACTGTTTTTTCCAAAAGCGATTGAACCTTGAACTCTAGATCACGCGGCTTGATCGTCAGAGGATCAAAGTCAATCGTCAGAGTATTGTAAGCCGGGTGGAGATTACGGATGCCGTTTAACGGTTCCTTCGTCATCGCAAAGAAAAGCGCGTGCACGTGGCGATTCGCTTCCACCTCTGAAGCTTTTGAGAACTCCACTCGAAGCGAAAGATCCGATGCATATCGAAAATGAGCAAAGGATTCGTTAGAAATACTGATAACGATTCTCCGTAGTCAAACGACGATCCGCCCAGCGGAAAAGACCTGCCGCCGTGATCCCCAAAGCAACGAGAGTCGTGCTTGCCACCCACCAACCTTCTATCGAAAGAGGAGCGTGTTGTCCAAGAGCGTACCGGAAAGAGTCAAGTGCCCATCGAAGCGGATTGAGCTCACTCAACGGACGGATCATCGCCGGAAGCTGATCGATCGGAATGAAAACGCCCGACAGCAAACCGAGAAGAAGGGAGCTAAAAAACCCGGTGAGGTTGACTCTCGGCCAGAGAAGCGTCCCTGCGACATTGAGGAGGGCAAGGCACGAGCAAAGCGTACTCGTAAACAAAATTGATCCGATCAAAGCCTCAAGTCGAATCGTCGAGTAGCTCACTTCGAAGAGTAACGAGCCACCGATCAAGATCAACGCCGCGCGAATCGTGCCGGTCAGTGCGGAAACCGCGCCAGACACCAGAAGAATCATCCAGCGAGGGTACGGTGCGGATAAAACGACCTGAAGCTGACCGGAGACTTGGAGTTCGTTGAGCCGACTCGTCGGTCCATTGAGAATGGCTTCGTAATAAATTTGGAAAACGAGTCCAGTCAGTACGAAGTGAACATACGGAACTCCATCAAAAGCTTTTGAATCGCTCTCGATTGGCAGTCTCGAAAAGATCAACAAGAAGATGAGAAACTGCCCAAGTTGCGCGATCAAAGCCCATCGATACTGCTTGGCCAAATGCAATTCGAGCCAAAAAAAAGCGCGAAATAGACTCGTCATGCTGAACCCAATAATCGCAAGATGTAAGAACCTTCGGCGTGAAAAGCAGGCGTGAGCCCGGCGGCGCGAACTTCCAAGAGGAACTGCTCTTCGCTTGGATAGAAGTGATAAAAAACTAACTTCTCATCTTTGTTGTGACGTCCGATGAAGGACCGGGCGCTATCTCCTTTTTCCCATTGGCGACCCAACCGCCAGCGAAGGATTTGCGATGCCCAAAAAAAAGGGGATTTGAACTCAAGCGGACGAATCTCTGGGGAGGTAAAGACTGCGCCATCGTTTTTCACAAGACGAGAAGCCGCCGAGTAGAACGCCACTCGTTTCTCTTGTCCCCGCAGATGGCCCGCGATCGCAGAAGTGAGGAAAACAAAATCGAAACTTCCGGCGGGAGATTTGTACTCTTCGAGCGAAGTCGTTACAAACTCGATCGACTTGCCGCGCGTGTGCGCATTTCTTTTTGCCGCTTCGATCATCTCCTTAGAGTAATCGATGCCAACTACTTCTAAGCCTGCCTTTTCGAGCGCGAAGGCTTCGCGTCCGCCTCCGCAGCCCACAACCAAAGTTCGCAGCGGCCGTCTCGTGACCTGCGAGAGATAGTGACTCACGACGGCTTCTTCATCCCAAAAAAGGCCAACATCCGCGACGTTTGCGTAATGACCGACTTCTACCTCGGAGCTATAGCGTTCAAGCACCCGCTTTTTCACGTCCGATTCATTGGTGAAAGCGGCACTTGTGAGTAAATACCTAAGTTGTTTAAAGCGGCGGCTTGTGCTTACCATAAAGACGGTTCTAAGCTCCTAGCGGCTTGGCGCTGATGCCATCTGCGATACCTTAGCAATCCCAGCCCTCGATAAGGATGATACGCTCATGAAATTCACGCAGTCAAAAGACGTCGCTTGGAACTATCTTGAAGACAACATCATCGCCTTCAATCTTGGAGGAAATCGAGAATTCCACCATCTGAATGCGACCGCTGCGGTTGTATTCAACGCACTCGGCACTCCACGCTCTAAGGAAGAGCTGGTTCAAGCCTTGACGACCGAATTCGAGGTCAGCTCAGAGCAAGCCGCGCAAGATCTCGGATCGCTGCTCGCAGAGCTAAAGGCAAAAAACCTCATCGTCGAGGCATGAAAGTTTTCGAAGTCTCCGGCACGAGCATGTGGCCCGCACTGAAATCGGGTGACCAGATCTTCGCACGAGAAACCGCGCAAATCCACGTGGGCGATCTCGTTGTCATCTCGAACGACGAAACCGCGATTGTTCATCGACAGCTTCCCCAGGGCGTGACTAAGGGAGATCGGTTTCTCCTCGCAGACAAGCGATCACCGATCAATTACGTTGGCTCAAAGGTTATTCCTCGTCGCTGGGTCGGAACAAAGCCCCTAATCGCCGTTGGCTTAGGAGATCCGCTCAGTCAGAGACTTTCCGTCCTGCAAGCTTTCTTGTCCTGGAATCAACTCGCCTGCCGCTCTTCACTTGTAAGATATTGCTTCCTTCCGGCGCTTGTCGGTGTAGGATTTTTGCTTCGGTCGTGGATTTATACGAAAGCATTCTGCGAGATGAGGAAGTTCAATGTCCGACGAACAAACTAAATCTGCCAGTGACTCGGATGGAGCCGGTGCACTCAGTACCGCGATTCAGAAAGCTTCGAAAATCTGTCTTCCCCTCAACGTCACGTTTGAACTCTCCCAAGCGTGCAATCTGCGCTGTACACACTGCTACAATTTCGATCGCAAACAAATCGCGAGACCTAAATCTGAAAAGCCCGCATTGACGCCGCCAGAGATCAAACGCGTCCTGAAAGAGATTCGTGACGCCGGTGGTTTGATGGTGGCATTTACCGGCGGAGAAGCGCTCCTTCATCCTCACTTGATCGACTTTGTCCGTGAGGCGCGTTCTTTGAAACTTGCCGTACGACTGAAAACGAACGGTACGCTCATGAACGAGAAAAAAGTCCGCGAACTCGTCGCGGCCGGAGTGACCGATATGGAAACGAGCCTCTACGGCGCAACCTCCGCCACTCACGATAAATTCACTCGGGTTCCGGGCTCCTTCGATAAAACAGTTGCGGGGATCCGCGAAGCCAAGGCTGTCGGAATTCAGTCGACCATTAACTTCATCATGCACCGAGGTTCGGCACCCGAAATCGGCGGCATGCTAAAACTTGCCGAGGAACTTCAGGTCGACCACGCCATGTCGCTTGAACTCACAGCTCGCTACGACGGAACAGACGACTCGCTCGAAAACCGACTCACGAAAGAGGATTTAGAGGCGCTCTACTCAGGACCCCATCGCGAATATTTCGCAGGTTCCATCAATACAACGGATTCTGTTCAATGCCCGTGTGCGGTTACGAACGCAGGGATCGGGTTTGACGGCACCGTCTATCCTTGTATCGGCGCACCCATTGCGGCCGGTGATCTTCGTCAAAACTCATTCAAAGAAATTTGGAAGAACTCAGAAGTCTTTCGATGGATTCGCGGACTCACTTTGCAAGACTTTAAATCTTGCGCGCCTTGCGAGGTCCGATCTTTTTGTCAGCGAAGTTCCGGTGCGATATTCACCAACACCGGAAACTATACAGGGCCGGAAGATTGGACGTGCGTTCAAGCCGGTCTATTGCGAGATCTCAACCAATCCCTTTAGCTAGACGACTTAGCTGAGCAAGACCGTGCAAGGCATCGTCGCTTTTCGACCACCGGTGCTCATGCTCGAGCAGGCTTTTCCAAGCATCGCGGGAGTTACTTTCTCGCTCTCCACTTTCGGAGTGACGTAAGCTTTTTTGAGTTGGTTTTGCGCGTGAGCGCCGACTTCACCCGTCGTGCCGCTAACTGTTTCGTTATCTGACTGGGGGTGGAGGATGTCTTTTCCCATGCTGCTGCTCCCGATGTTTGAAACTAAGTATAGCCGAGTTCTTTCAAACTCGGCCAAAAATTAAATCCTAAAGGATAACTCAAGCTAGCTTGTTTAATCGTGCTTAACGCTGCAACGCGGCCGGCGAAGTTCAGCGAAGACGTAAAATCCAAACGAGATTCGTCGCGAAAAACCTCGGCAAAGAACCTGCGAGCCAGTTCGGTCTTGGCAATCGGCACAACTTGAAGTTTTCCCGTTCTCTTCAACGCAATCAGTGTTTTCACTTCTAAGGGACGTGTCGCCCATTTTTCTTCCGAACGTGGTATGTCGGGATTTCGTGTTGGACTCGCGCTCGCAATCAAGCGGTTCCCTTCTATACGAAGGTAACCCTGATCTGAAGCCATCACGCGATATCCCAAATCTGAACTCAATTTAGCGGCGGTCGATTTGCCGATACCGGAGGGGCCAAAGAGCACGACGGCTTGGCCCTCGTGCTCGACGATCGTTGAATGAAAAAGAAAAGATTGCTTTCGCTCGGCAATGGGCCCAACCGAAACCGACAGTAAGTTGTCGAGAGCATCGGTAAAGTCTTCGGCAGGGCGAGGCAGCCATACGCGAAACGATTTGCGGTCATCGGTTAAGAGGCCCGTGAAATCTCGATGTATGACCCACTCACCTTGTTCATCGACATGAGAATTCTGAAAAGGGTCAGCCTCGTTCCAAAATGAATTCATCCGATCGATGTACTCGCCTCTCGCTGGCGACAAAGTAATTCGAAGATCAGAATCTCCACGAGGTACGACGAAGCTTTGCCAATAGTTGCGGCAAAGAGAAGACAACTCTTGAGCCCATATGGAATCCAGCAGAACTTCGACCCGCACACCGCCGACTTCAAGAGAGAGCGGCTCAACAAACTCTCTTTGAAGCGCGAATTGATCGACAGACTCGAGACGGTTCAAACGTTCTCGAGTGAGCGAAGAGCCAACGACTTCCAATGAGAACCCCTTGCAAAATCAACGTTGGAGGAGACGATCAAAGCCCCGGAACTACGCGCAAGCCAGCTTTCCGTCGCAAGCCGGACGCGTTCTTGATTGTCATTGTCCAAAAACGCGAACGGCTCGTCGAGAAGAACTAACATCGGCTGATGTAAAAACGCGCGCGCTAGCGCCACACGCCGACGAAACCCCGAGGAAATTTCGCGCACCGGCCGGTTTAGATACTTCTCGACACCCCATTCTTCAGCGATCCGTTGAATGTCGCGATCCCCGAAAAAATGGAGTCCCTGAAGTTTCGCCCAGAAACGAAGATTCTCCAGCACCGTCGCGTTCACGAACAAGCTTGTCTCGTTGGCGGGCGCAAAACCGATGTTCCGACGAAGCCTGTGTTTCAGAACATCAAAGACTTCGCCTTTGAGACGAATCTCGCCTGCATCCTGCCGCACTAAGCCAGCCAGGATTGAAAGCAAACTCGTCTTACCGGCTCCGTTTGGTCCGGTCACGACCATCGCTTCCTTGGCGAGGAGTTCAAAGGAAACTCCTTCGAGGACCACCTCGGACCGATAGCTTTTCTTCAGTGCTTTACAGGCGACCACAGGACTCATACCGTTAAATGATGCAGCCAATAAGCCATGCAGGAAACCACGAAAGTTTGAGCCGAGCAGAAAATGCGTTGCGCCACCTTCTTCTCGATCTTTCACTTGAGGAAGCTTCGAGACACAAGCTTCTCGCACTCGGGCTTTCGCGAGGTTGGATTCCCAGTTCATGGCTTGAGTCGGCTCGAAAAAGACTTCTCATAAACTCGAAACGAGAAGCGGTTTCCCAGTTCGTTCTCTCTCGTCTGCAGACTCAAACGCGCGGTTTTCAAATTGGCTTATTGAAGGGAGCAGCTCTCTGGGAATTTTTGTACCGACCCGGAGAACGCGAGGCTTCTGATCTCGATCTCTTCGTCGAAGCTCGGCACTTTGAACCTCTCATAAAAAACCTCGCCGCTATTGGCTTTACTTCTGCCGTACGCGAAAGTTTTCGAGCCTCCAATTTCAAAACGGTCTGCTCGAGCGGTGATTACCCAGATTTTACGATTGAAGTGCACACGAAGCTTTGGTGGCACGAGCCCCCAAATCATCAGTGGGAATGGAAGCCTTCGCAACGAAACGCGTCTTTTCGCATCCTCACCTTGGAAGACCAGTTCATCCATCTCGCGGGTCACTGGATCGCTCAGCACACGATGATCTCGCTGCATTGGTTCTTCGATCTGATCTTGTTTTTGGATCAATTTGAAAAATCCATTGATTGGGAGAAGCTCGATCAACGCGCAAAACTTCTTAAACTCAGTCATTCCGTCAGTATTGCGCGCGCTCTTCACCGCTCGCTCGTGAAAGAGGGTCTTCCTTGCTCGCGACTTGCCAATGTCGATTGGGAGTTTCTCAAATCTCCGAAAGCGAATTCGCTCAAATACTTCCTGACAAAGCATCGAGTCCAAGATCGTTGGCTTGATGCTCTCACTTATGATCTGCGGTGGCTCCTCGAACGACGGAAAGAGAGCTTATGAGAATCTTGCAAGTCGCAAAATACTACTCGCCCTCGCATGGGGGAATGGAACGAGTCGTTCGCGAATTGAGCGAAGGCCTCGCTCAAGCGGGTGAGACCGTCCGTGTCGTTGCCGCCTCTTGCGGCGCCTCCCCATCCGTTTCGCTCAACAATGGTGTTGTCATTCACCGATTGAAAACCTGGGGCACCTTTTTGTCCCAGCCTCTCATTAGCGGCCTCGAGAGAGAAATCGAAGAGTTTCGACCTGACGTTATCCATTTTCACGCACCCAATCCGTTGGCACTCGAGGTTGGTTGGAGTCGAAAAATACCGAAGGTCGTTACACTTCACGCTGAACCAGATGGATTGAAAAAGTATGTTCATCACGCGCTTCTTCGTCGGCGGCTCAGATCGGCAGAACGAATTATTTTTTCCTCGGATGAAATGGCTCGCGAGAGTGTGCGTCAGAATCTCGTTCACGATCTAACCCGCGCCCTCGTGATTCCGTTTGGATTTCGCTTCAACTATCTCCAAGCGCTCGGACGAGAAGAAGAAAACGACCTTCTTCTCTTCGTCGGACGCCTCGTAAAATACAAAGGTCTTGAAACACTCATCGAAGCCATGAAGCGCGTTCGTGGGCGCTTGGCGATCGTAGGTGATGGTCCCAGCCGCAAATCACTCGAGATGATGGTGAATCGCTTCGGACTTGAAGATCGTATTCGATTTCTGGGAGCTCTACCCGATTCCGATCTAGCGGAGTGGTACGAAGCTTGCGCCGTCTACGTGCAACCTTCGATCTCCTCGGCGGAAGCGTTCGGCATCTCGATGATGGAAGCCATGCACTTTGGAAAGCCCGTGATCTCAACGGATCTCTCAACCGGCGTTCAATCTGTGAATCGGCATTTGGTCAGTGGACTGGTCGTTAAAAGAGCAAATTCGCTCGCGCTCTCAAGCGCGATCAATTCACTCCTAAGAGACTCGAGACTACGCCATGACCTTGGCCAAGGTGCGCTTGCGAGAGTCAAACTCTTCACGCCCGAGCGAATGATTCAGAGCCACCTCGACCTTTATCGAAGCTTGCTGCCGATGCAGGACGAGCCTCGTGCGCTAGCAACGGACATTCGTCAAGAAAGCCTGCTCGCAGATGCGGACCTGGGTCGGGATTCAGAGTTGTCTCGGTAAAGGATTCTTCTTCTGTTTCCGACAAGTTAGCTGAGTGAAAAAGTCCGCCGACACCCCTTCAGCTAACACTCAATCCGAGCTGTTTGAGTTCAATCTCTTACAGCTCGTGAATTATTTTTTCTCCCACCGGATCTGGATCGCGGTGGGCACGACGCTTTTCGTTGCGCTTGCAGTTGTTTGGGTCACTTTCATTCGGCGTCCGATCTATCGTGCGACCGTCACGATCAACATTGATCTCATGGAAGACAAAGCTGGCTCCAATCCCTTCGCGGCCATGATGTGGCAGCACGACCAGATCATGAACAACAAGATCGGTTTGGTGGAGCAGTACTTTGAATCGCAAGAATTCCGTCTCTGGATGTTCCGAATGATGGCGACAAAAGATGTTCCCGAAAGCTTGCAAGAGGAGCTGGAGCTCATCCGTCGCGAACTCATTCGTCGCTCGATCGACGAAAAGGACGACGTGATCGACTTCGTTCACGGCGCGATCGATCTGCGCGGCAAGTCCGAGAAATCAAGTCTCGAACTCAACGCAAGCGGCGCCTATCCGAAACTCGCCAGCGCGATTGCGAACGTTGGCGCCCATGCTTTGACCGAGTACAACCGTTTGATGCTCGTTCAGCGACTTAAGTCGCTCAAAGGCTTCTTGAACCAACAGACCTCGCAAACGAAAGCTGAACTTCGTCGTCTCGAAGATGAACTCGTCGGGCTTCAAAAACGCGCGAAGATTATCTCTCCCGATGAAGTCCGCATCAAAGTTAACGCACTTCAGGTTGAGCAAGAAGCAAAGCTCATTGAATTTGACCGCCAGTACGCTGCGCTCAATACCTTAATCGCCGAAACGGAAGCCGATCTTCTCTACTTCAAAAAGCTCATGCAGGACAACAAACCTGCCTCGCACCTCTATATTGAGCAAATCCAAAAGCGCCTCGAAATCCTTCGTTACCAGAAGCTTCAGACAGCTGATAGCCCACTGGCGGATCCGACAATCGACAAAATGATTTCTGACGTTGCTGAAGAGTTGAATAAGCAGTTGACCGGGCTTGGTCCGGTTGGCGCTAGTCCTTGGGAGTACATCAAGAAGATCGAGACGGCGCTCTTCGATCTAAAACAAAAACGCTCTCAAGCAAAGAGCGAGATGATCGCCCAACAAGCGGCAGTTGTTCGTACAACGAAGGAGTTTAACGGTCTTCCCGACGTCCTAAAGAAGATGTCGGAAGTTAAGCGAACCATCGATCTTACAACAAGTCTCTTCACCGGCCTCATGACTCGCCTTCAAGAGACGCAAATTAAAGAAGCCGCGCACGCTAACGACTTGGTCATCGTCTCGCAAGCGGAACCACCAACGGCGCCTGCCGGACTCGGCCGCACGCGCACTGTTTTACTCGCCGTCATCGGGGGCTTCGCTCTTTCGTGTCTTCCGCTCTTCTTACGATTCGTGTTGCTCCCGACCATCCGGAACGTGAAAGATCTTAAACATCTCGGAGTTCCGATCATCGGCGCTGTCAGCTGGTTCCGTGGGCATGGCAATGCCGCTTTGAAGATCCAACTCCAGGATAAATGCACGCGGCTTTTAAAAGATGGACCCAGCTCACCTGAAGCGAATGCGCTACGATTTGTTCGATTCCAAATTGAGCAGTCGCTATCTCTGCGAGCGCGCAAGATTGGGCAAGCAAGTCGCGTCGTCATGGTCGGAAGCGTTAACCCGAAAGAAGGCCGCACGTTTACGGCCGTCAACCTTGCTGAGCTTTTTGCCTCCTCGGGTGTCCGGGTTTGCTTACTCGATCTCGATTTCTCCAAACCCGGTATGATTGACTTCTTCCCGAATGCGGTCGCCGAAAAATCCGCGATCGTCGAAGTCTTTCCAAAAGAGTGCGGCTTCAAGATGTCGAAAGTCGATGCGAATCTCTCTTTGATTACGCCGAGCCCGACCACGGCCAATATGAGCGAGCTTCTCGAGACGCGCGAGTTCGAGTCAGCCCTCAACGCCCTTGAAGTCTACTTCGAGCTAATCATCGTCGATACGCCGCCTTTAAATGGACATATGGAAGCCGTGATCGCCGCTCAATACGCGGACGCATTCTTGCTCGTCATCAATCAGCGGCGCACTCTTCGCACTGAAGTAGAAGAGGCGATTCGCGTTCTTCAATCGTCGCTCAAGCTTCCCATTTGGGGCGTGATGAACTTCATTTTCGATGAAGTCGCACAAGGACGCCGCAACGGAAAAAAGATCGAGCGCGATCAGCGACGGAAGTCTCCTCCCGCCGCGCCTCCTAAGGATGAGCGAGCTGCTTAATCTTCAACAGGCCTAATCAGTGCTGCACATCTTTCTTTTTCAAAAGAAGCTCATCATGCCAGCGGCGAACGTCAGCTAGGTGTTGAGCCTCTTTTCGATTGGCTTCCGTAAATTTGATCACCATCGCGTCTTGGCCTGCTTCTTCCGCAAGTCGAATCAACAATTCCCAGCCATCAACGTCGACAAGCTCCGCCACGTGAAGAGTGTTGATCGCCTGTTCAATGTTGGTCCGGGGATCATTCATCGATTGCACTAAACCCATGCTTTGAACGCCAACGTTGTCAGCTGCCGGAGTTTGCGCGGTGGGATCCGCACCCAAACTTTCGATGCACTCCCGGAGCATCGCAAAGTGCTGTGCTTCTTCAGCCCGAATTTCCATGAGTCGACTGACATTCATGTCAGGAGCTAAGACGCGGGCTTTCGCGATGAATGAATCGTAAAGGCGTACGCCACTTCTCTCAAAAGCTAAACGCTCACCAAGTTTATCGAGGAAGATCGTCGGATCATTCCCTTTCAAGACTTGAGCACCCGTGCTCACGGTGCCCTTCATCGTTCCTGGGACCGGAACTGTCCCGACCGGATCAGCATGTTCGATAAATGTTCTTCGGAGAGACTCCATCGGCGCCAACACGGCATCATGATTTACTTCCTTGAACGGGAGCGCCTCTGACGCTTCGATCATTCTTTTCGTCATCGAAGGCGCCATCTGGACGCCTGTGCGGTTCAAACCAATTTCGGCTGTCTTTTTCATGCTTGCACCTCCGGAGCATCGGTGAACATCGGCATGCGACCGTTGGTTTGCGCAACGAGCTCGCCACCAGGAATCCATTTAAAGTTATGAGCGATCGCTTCAGATGCGATCCCTTCGCTGTTCATTTGCATGCGGTAATCGACCGATTTCTGACTTTCCTGATCCGGAGGTACGACCTCTTGACCATTCGAGCGGAATCCCACTTCCTTCGCGAGGACATCGCGAACAAATTCGCGATGGCTCCTATAAGCAATCGCTTTCGGCAACTTGTTGGGCAAAATCTCGGCTGGATCGCGACCTTCGACCGTCTTAAAGAGTTCGGTGACGTGATTCAGATGTCCAAGTTCGTAGTCGAGGAAACGCTCCCAAATCGCCTTGATGCGAGGATCCGTCTCGCTTTCAACGCAGCTCCAGTAGTTGTAGACCTCGTTGGCCTCATGAAGCAGCCACTTCTCCATGAGCGTTTCGGTCGGATCCAGCAACGATTCGTATTGAGTGACGTGCTCTTCTTCGACCGACGCGATTTCTGCGTACAACATCCGGGCCACGGGATCGGCAAAGAGTGGACCAATATTCATGTAATAGTTAAATGTCTGCTGCTCGCCGCTCGTGATCGTCAACGCATGAAGTTTTGAAATAAAATCCGCCGAAGACTTTGAGTACGGACGTCTCACGTTATCATCGTGGTGACGATGATGGTGCATGGTTGCGCGGCCCGGGAAGATGTCCGTGTAGCTTTGAAGAATGTTGTTGGCATCCTTACCTTCAAGACGATCAAGAAGTGCGGAGTACCGGTAAAGATGGTCAAAGTCTTCAAGAAGTCCGAAGCGATACATCTGCGCTAAGTAAGGATCCGGTTCGTGTTGCGCAATACTCGCCGTGACCTCAATGGCGACCTGCTCATAAGCAACGGTTGTCTCAACTGGTGATTGATCCGCAGGAAGCAGCCAATTGATCACTGTCTGTTGATGCTGCTCAATCTGACGAATGCGCGCGAGTTCCAAGCGAAGTTCGCCGTTCACTCGAGCCGCATTGTGAGAAAACATCACGGATTCAAACTCGATTCCGTTCATCAGAATCACGCGAATTCTCGTGAACGCATCCTGATTTAACTTGCTGATAGGTTTTTGGACCAGATCTTTCCACGTGAAATTCTGCTGGTCGATCGGTCTTCCTTTGGTTTTGAGTAAATCCAGGCTCATCCCGTTGTTCCTCCCTGCGTGCGGCTTCTGCTGATGATCAAACGGAAGCTTGCGCTGCCATTTCGTTGTTCACGAAAAGCTACTCGCGCCCAGGAAGGGAATCTTGCGAAAGGTGTAAAGAGGGTTTCTCGTTTTTGTAAACGTACTTATGATTCAAAGACTGGTGAAGCTTACTTCTTCCAGACAACTCGATTGATGTAATCGATGTTCGATAGGATCACGGCGACCGTTGTGTCCGCGACATTGCGGGCCGCGTAGTCAGGAACTTCATCAACTCGCTTCGAGCGAGAGAGTGTGGCGTGAACAGCCGTTAAAATCGCTTCTTTTTTGATCGGTGCCTTGATGAGCACACCAACTTCAGTGCCCTCGGGACGTTCGTGTGCATCACGGAGCGTGATCGCCGGAAATCCTAGAATAGCGGACTCTTCCGTAATCGTGCCGCTATCGGAGATGACGCATTTAGCGAACTTCTGAAGTTGCACGTAATCAAAGAAACCCAGCGGCTTCATGAATTGAACGTCTTCTGTCCCCGCTTCAATTCCGAACGCATCTAAACGCTTTCGAGTCCGCGGATGAGTCGAGACGATCACTGGAACTTTGTAAGCTGCGCTGAGTTCTCGCAAAGACGCCACGATTTCTTCCAGGCGCTCGGCGCGATCGACGTTTTCCTCGCGGTGGGCGCTTACAACGAAGTATTCACCGGGCTTTAATTTCAAACGAGAGAGAACATCTGAGTTCTCGATCCCGGCAGAGAAAGTTTCCAGAACCTCTCGCATGCAGGATCCGACTTTGATCACTCGTTCAGCTGGCAATCCTTCCGCTAAAAGATAACGGCGAGCGTGCTCAGTGATGGTCATGTTGATGTCACTTAAATGATCGACGATCTTCCGATTCAATTCTTCGGGTACACGTTGATCGAAGCAGCGGTTTCCCGCTTCCATGTGGAACACTGGAATTTGCTTTTTCTTTGCCGGAATCGCGGCCATCGCGGAGTTTGTATCACCGTAGATCAGAATGGCATCGGGCTTCACGGTCTCCAGGAGCTTATCGGCTTCTGTCAAAACGGCCGCGATCGTTTCAATCGCGGTTGAACGCGCGCATCCCAAGAAGTGATCGGGCTTGCGAATCTCGAGTTCCTTGAAAAAGACTTCGTTGAGTTCGTAATCGAAGTTCTGGCCCGTGTGCGCCAGAACGTGATCGGTGGTACGATCGAGCGCGCGAATCACCAAGCTCAGCTTAATGAGCTCAGGACGAGTTCCAACAATGGTGAGAACGCGCGGCTTTTTCACGTTATTAACCCACCAACTCGAATTTCTCAGGTGACTCATCAACCGGGAGCAACATGTTGAACTTCTCAAGCAGCTGATAAGTGTCTTTTTCGTTCAAAACGTAATCGCGAGATGAGTATTCTCCGATCAAATCACTCGCGCGCGGTTGGGCGCAAAGCTCGGGAAGCATCGGTTGGAGAACATAGTAATCACCGTTGCGATAGGAGCGGGGTGACTCTTCATCCGAGAGAAGAGCTTCGTGAAGCTTTTCTCCAGGACGGATGCCCGTGATTTTCAACTCGATCTTTCGGTCTCCAATGAGGGCTTTTGCGATATTGATGATGTTAGCTGATGGAACCCGAGGAACAAAAAGCTCACCGCGGTGCCCGTGCTCAATTGCGGCCAAGACCGTGTCAACGGCTTGCTCAAGACTCAACAAGAAACGAGTCATATTCGGGTCGGTGATCGTGATCGGACCACCCTTTTTGATTTGATCATGGAAAAGCGGAATGACCGAGCCGCGCGAGGCAAGGACGTTACCGTAGCGAACACACACAAATCGCGTGTCGGGACACTGAAGATTTCCCGAAATGAAGATCCGCTCTTGAATCGCTTTTGTCATTCCCATCACGTTGACCGGCTTACAAGCCTTGTCGGTACTGACGCCGACGACCGTATCGACAGGGAATTTGAAATCACGAATGGCGCGTACGATGTTGCTGACACCCGCACAGTTTGTAAGAACGGCTTGCTCGGGGAAGTATTCGCAAACAGGAACTTGCTTCAACGCAGCAGCGTTAACCACGATGTCAACGCCGTGAAGAGCGGCGCAAACATCTTCGTAACGACGAACATCGCCGATTTGAAACTCGAGAGCACGTTGGAAGTTGTTGTAAATCACCTCATCTGTCGATCCCTGACGATTCAGGTAATCCTGGCGCATGTAATGTTGCTTGCCCTCGTCACGAGACATGACGATGACCTTCTTAGGATTCCCGTGCACTCCCGAAAGCGCGCGACGTACGAAGGTTTTGCCCATCGAGCCCGTGCCGCCCGTAACGAGGATGACTTTTCCTTCAAGAGGCTTTTTTGTAACGGACATCGGATGACCACCTTTCATATTGCGAAACTTCGCGGGCAACGGCTTCCAGCTGTTCGCGCCACGATCCCGGGGAAAGACCTAAATCTGTAAAAAATGAACTTTGGATCAAGACTTTGTTGGATGTGGGCTGAGCGACGGGTTTGATCTTCGTGCCCGTTTTAAAAACGGCATTTGCGGTTGAGAGAAGATCAAACTTTGAGATCGGCTCACTTGCCAACTGATGGATTCCGCCGAACTCGACGTTCTTCTTGAGGAGTGATGCGACCGTTTCCGCCATCGTGCCTGTCGTCACACCTGAGTACATGACGCCTGTGTAACCTTGCACCTCGCGTCCTCTTTGCGACAAAAACCACTCAAGGAGCTCCGTGCGTCCCTCGATCTCTAAACCAATGATTGAGGACCGAATAGTCAAGATGCCGGGTCCTTCGACTTCGCCCAATGCTTTCGATTGTCCGTAGAGATCTTTAGCATCTCGGAAGCTATCAGTTTCGTAAGGCCCGCTCTTCCCTGAGAAAACGCAGTCGGTGCTGAAGTGAATGAAACGCGCCTGATTCTCCTGACACCATTCGCTGAGTTTGCGAGGGAGGACTGAATTCACAACGACGATGTCTGATTCTTTTTGTTCACCGAGCTTGCGGGTCGTGAGGCCAATGCAGTTGATGACAACGTCCGGTTGAATCGTCGAGAGGTACTTGCCGAGGTCATCGACTTTTCGAGCGTCAAAAGCACCGCGCATCTTCTGCTCGCGAAAAAAGTCAAACTTAGCGTAATGCGCTGGGCACTTTCTGAAAACGGCGTACGTTTCTGGAAAGTCTTTCGATAACACGCGGTACATTTTGTGGCCAAGCATCCCGCCTGCGCCCAAGATCGCGATCCTCATTGGTGTCCCATTTTCTCAAGTAGCTCTACGATCCGTGTGACTACTTTGTCTTGCGTGAAGTGAGCGGAGTAGTAGCGATGTCCTCTTGCTCCCATCTCGCTTCTTTCTTTTTCGGGTAACGCAAAGAAATCCTTTACGACTTTCGCAAACTCTTGCGCATTCTCCGGAGCCGCGACTAGTCCAGCTCCGGCTTCCTGCACGACTCGCGCTGGCTCTCCGGCTAGCGCCGCAAGGATCGGCCGACCTGCGGCTAAGCACGACTGGACTTTGGAGGGAATCGTCATCGCGTAAACGGGATCGTGCCCAAGAGTGACGAGAACGCCTGTCGCCGCTGAAAGTGCCTTTGGCATTTCGCTCGGCGGTCGACGCGGTAGAAAGTGAACGCGATCACTTAGTCCTCGCCGGCTCACTTCTTCCGTAAGCCAAGGCTTCAGCGTACCTTCGCCAAGCAAGACCCAATTCACCTCGAGTTTGTCCTTCTTTAGGAGTTCAATAACTTCGATGATCGTCTCAAGACCTTGGGCTCGACCGAGATTTCCGGCGAACAAAAGTGAGTTCGGCGGAAGATGATCTTTTTCAACAGCTTGCCAACGAGCGCGGTCATAAAGATTCTCCGCCCAATTCGGCACGAACTCGATTTGATCTTCACGTCCACCGTGCGCCTTTACGCTTGGAACGTAGGCTTGCGATTGAATCCAAATCTGGTCGACGTTCTTGTAGATCCATCGCACAAGGGTGCTGAGCGCACGTGAAAGCTGCGCGTTTTTCTTTTTCGTTACCGCAAAGAACGTCTCTGGCCAAAGATCCTGCACCCAGATCGCGACCGGTGTTCGCGTAAGGAATCTATAGACGATCGCAGGAACCGCGATCGTAATTGGCGACGAACACCACGCTACACAAACATCGAAACGACCGCGTAGTCGTGGGATCCCAAAAACGATGGCGAAAAACACGAACGACAGATAGTTGAGAACAAGTTCCCAGCTCCGTCCGCGACCCCGCGGAAAAATCGGTACGCGAAGGACTTCAACTCCTTCGTAAACCTCTTTTGTTGGCCCGAACGCCGAGTACCCCGGAAAGAACCGGCCTGAAGGATAGTTGGGTTGCGCCGTGAGCACCACGACTTCGTGGCCTCCGGTCTTTAGGAGAGCCGCAAGCTGGTTGATCCGAAAAACTTCGGGATGAAAATACTGCGATACGATCAGCACTCGCACGAAGCTACTCCACTCTTAGCGATGGCTTTTAACGTTTCGGTGGATCTAAAATAAACATGATGACCGACATGATCGCGACCACAGGTTTTCGCCTGTACATTGTGACCTTGGTGCTGCATGCACTTGCGGCTTATGCACTAGGCCCAGTGCCTTTTCCATGGTTTGCCCAAGTTATCGCGATTTGTCTTTTTTTCTGGATCGGCTTCAAAGCAGGTCTTCGCTTTGCGCCCGGAATGGTTTTGTTCTGCATCTTCTTCATCTACGCGATGCTCGTGACTTCGTACCAAAGCATCGTAGGTGAGTACTACCGCTTCATGCCGGCGAAGGCCACGACCGGCTACATGTTCTACGTGAGTCTGCGTTTTTTCACGATCGCCTCGTTTGGATCCATGGTCTTTGTAACTTTCTGGCTCCTCACGAAGGGCTACAAAGAAAAAATCGTGCGCCTTCTCGCCGGACTTTGTCTCTTCATCTCCGTCGCCGCGATCTATATTTACATCGCCCAAATCTACGGCTTACCTGAACCCCCGCGGACGCGGATCGGAACTCTGGGTGGTGAGCAAGCCGTTCACTTCACTTACGCCTTTCACCGAGCCCTGGGAACATTCCGTGAACCTAGCCATTTGGCGGAGTGGTTGGTGCTTCCGCTCTTCATGAGTTTCTCGCAAAGCGGACGCCTCTTCTACGCGGCTCGCTTCTTTGGCGTATCGGCCCTTCTACTGACGGGAAGTCTGACCGGGATCGGCGCGGTCTCAGCCGGCATGGCGGCAGGTTTTCTCTTCATGATTCCGTATATGAACGCCGCAGTCGTGAAAAGCGTCGTGCGGATCGTGTTAGTCGCGGCCATTGGTATGTCGGTCTTCTCGATGCTCGTGTCGAGCAACGACAATAAGAACCAAGGTCTTATCGAGGTCCTCGCCGCTCGGCTTGAGCCGATGAAAGAAAAAGGCTTCGGAAAATCCAACCGAGATTACGTCTACTCTTATCTGGAGAAGCAGCAAATTCCCTGGTTCGGCGAGGGTCTTGGCAATGCCAATCTGCGATTTACGCAAGCCACTGGCTTCGATGCGACGGCAAGCTTCCTCAATATCTTCGTGAATATCGAGATGTCGCTCGGAATGATTGGTCTCGCGATCTTCATCGGGTTCCTCGTGACGCCTTTTTTGGTTCTACTCTCAAACCGACGATACAAATTCGACTCCGATCATTACTTGATCCTGGCATCATTCTTCGGCTGGATCGTCGTTTATATCGCGCACTCCGAAGAACTCTACTTCCACTTCGCGATTACTTACGCGCTCCTCATCCACGCGTTTATGCAGAGGCATCCGGATCCGACTCCCCGAGGAGTCGCTTAAATGAAAACACTCATCTTCCTCGATTACTTCACGCCTGCGTTCAAAGCCGGCGGGCCTATCCGGATTTTTGAAGCTGTCGCTAAAACGGCATCGCCCGCGAACTCAGTGCGGATCCTCACGCAAGATACAGATTTAGGTTCAAGCAAGCCGCTCGAAGATGTGAAGTCCAATACGGTTCAGAAATTCGCTAATGCCGAAGTTACCTACGTGAGTTCCGAACGACGCTCGCTGAAAGCAATTCGACAACTCATTGCAGATCATGGGCCTACTTGTATCCATCTCAATAGCTTCTTTTCGCGCACTTGGACGATGAAGGTCCTGCTCTTGCGCTGGATCGGAGCGATCAACGCACGCACGTTTCTTTCTCCGCACGGTGAGTTTGCGGCATCAGCTCTTGCGATTAAATCGGGCCGAAAAAGGATCTTCTTACACGTAGGCCGTGCGATCGGACTCTTTCGAGGGCTTCATTGGATCGCGACGGCACCTAAGGAAGTCGCCGAGATCCGCGCGCTTTTTGGAAACTCCGCGAAGATTGAGTTGATCCCTCCCCCGTTTCCGACGGTTTATCCACATACCTCCGCTCGAAAAGCGAAAGGTAAGCTCCGACTTATCTTCTTCGCTCGCTTGAGCGCGATGAAAAACATCGGCTTTCTTTTGGGCGTGTTGCCGAGAGTTCAGGGCGAAGTCGAATTCGACATCTACGGTCCCGTTGATCCCGAATACGAATCAACGTGGAATGAGATATTCGGAAAACTTCGTGAACTCGCCGCAGAAAAGATCAGGGTTTCATACAAAGGACCTATTCCTTCTAGCCAGTCTTTAGCGACTTTGTCCCGCTACGATCTCTTTGTTCAACCTTCGCTTAGCGAGAACTTTGGCTTCAGCATCGTAGAAGCACTTGCTGCCGGCACGCCTGTTTTGATCAGCGATCGTACTCCTTGGAATGAGATCAATGAAGTCGGTCTAGGTGCCGCCCTTTCTCTCGATCAACCAGATGCGTGGGTTCAAGCACTTCAAGACTACGTGGACCTCGAACACGAGGGATGGGCGAAAATCTCCGAGCGCGCGACGAAGTGGGTCGAAAGCAAGGACGCTTCTGGAAAAGAGCTCCACTCGATCTACATGAATACGTAATCAAGAAGCTTTCTGCGATGTCTCGTTTCGCTTCCAGCTAAAATGCGTATTGATCTTCAGACGATTCCTCACGGCCATCCAGGTCCAGAGAGTCTGAACGCTTACCGCGATCGCGTTTGCAGCCGCAATTCCGGGTGGCCCCCAGAGCTGACCGAAACTCCACGCGCCGATTAAAAGAATGAGGACCGCAACAAGCGTTGCGCGCATGGCGGCCTTTTGTTCACCCGCGAGCAAAAGGAGTTGGCTACTCAAACCCGCGAAGGCGTGCAGGAGCTGTCCTGCACCCAAGATGCAGAAGAGCGCGTAGGCACCTGAGTACGCATCACCAAACAAAAATCGGATAACTGGATAACCAAGGGTCACCCCACCCACATAGACAAGTGCCGTGAGGATCGAAGTGAGGTAAGCACCTTTACTCAAGACGCGACGCAAACGCTCCTGATCTTTCACGGCAAGAAGTTCCGCCATCGTCGGAGTCATAATCGAAGCCAAAATCATCATGGGCATCGAGACAAATAAAACAAAGCGCTGAGCAATTCCGTAAACTGCTACGTTTTCCTTACTCAATAACAATCCGCATACCCAAAGATCTGCCTGAGCTAAGAGGAAAGTCGCACCTAAACTCAGCGCAAACGGCGTGCTCTCTTTAAAAAATCCCGAATAACGAGCGAGCTTCAAAGTTGGAGGAGCACGTCTAGCAACCAGGACAAATCCGATCAACGCGCAAAGTAGATTTGCCGCAATGACGAGGACTGCTGCTTGGTGAAAGCTGAGAGTGCCCCAAAAGAGCCAACCGATTCCCACTAACGATGCAGAAAAAAATTGCGGAACCGGACCCGTGAGCAACGAGGCCCACTTCAAATCATCGAATCCGCGCAAGAGTTCGGGCGAGAGACTTTGTAAACTGACCGCCACGGTCCAGCTGGCCCATACGATCAAAAGATCACGCGGAAGATCGAGCACAAGGGCAATCAGTGTCGCAACGACGAAAGATTGAAAAACGGTGAAGGCTGTGAGTGACCAGACCGAAGTCCGCAATGAATCTCGATCACCTTTAGCGCGTGCGGTGGCGACCCACTTCACAGCGAGAAAAGATGTTCCCCACTGGCAAAAGATTGCACCTGCCCAGCTTAAACTTAAGAAGAGGAAGAACTGTCCCAAGTCATCTTGAGACAAAGAGCGCGCAAGCTCGACGTTCAGCAGGAACGAAAGTCCAGCACCGACGAATCGGCTTGAGACGGACCACAAAGACTTTCCCCGCCAGTTTGACATATTCTAGATAGTCGCTTTTCAATCGTTAAGATCGTTTGTAGATCACCGACAAGAGGAACATGGGAACTTGGGATCAATTCTATTTCGTCAGCCTGCCGGTCGCTTTCTTGCTGACGTTGCTCTTAGTTCCTCCAATTAAAATCATCGCGCAAAAATGGCAGTTTGTATCGAAGATCGACTTCCGTCGTCGAGAGCTGGTCCCTCGTCCGCTCTTGGGAGGAGTCGCGATTTTCACGAGCTGCTTTGTAGCTTGTTTGATTGCCGGAAATTTACCGCTGAAGATCATGCTCCCTGGACTTATGTTGGTTTTGATCGGCATGTATGACGATCGCTTCCAAATGAATCCGAAGCTCAAGCTCCTTGGTGAATTCGCAGCCGTGGGACTTTGGCTTTACATGACTCCCGCGACATCGCTCTTACTCGTCAAAATGGGTTTACCACTTCCGGTTGCTTACGGGCTTCACGCCTTCTGGGTGATTGGAATGATCAACGCCTTCAATATGATCGACGGCATGGACGGCCTCGCCTCTGGCGTTGCGGTCTTGGCGTTTTTGTTCTTCGGACTCTTCTTACCTTACGATCTCCAGTGGTTTGCGTGGAGTTTTGCGGCCGCTAGCGTAGGGCATCTTTTCTACAACCGTCCGCCGGCAACGATCTTCCTCGGTGATTCGGGAAGTCTTCTGCTTGGCTTTGTCCTCGCGGCACTCGGTAGCACGCTTGAAACAGATAACTTGAATCCCTCAACGATTTTAGTTCCGCTTTTCATATTGGCGCACCCCGAAGTCGATGCGCTTCTTGCGATGGCGCGACGTTGGAAAGCGGGAACTCCGCTCTTCCAAGGTGATAAAGATCATATTCATCATAAATTGCGTCGCATCGGGCTTGGACCCTACGGATCACTGGCGGTGACGTACTTCGCGACGATCTACTGTGGCTTGACGGCGGTCCTTATGGATTCCATCCACGGCCCCGGAAATTTGATCCTCGCCCTTTGTCTTTGTATCCTCGGCGTCTGCTGCTTGCTCGGTGGCATCTACTTCACCGAGCATCGGCTCGGCGCGCAGTTCTCGCAGTTGGGAACACCTCTCCTTCACCGTTATGTGAAGTTGACGAAAGATCCAACTCGACCCACAGGCCCTTACCGAGCCGTCATCTTTGACCTCTTGCCTTACTACAAAGAGATTCAAGAACGAGGAGTCGATGACCTCAACGCCTTCATCCAGGAATTCTCCTACTGGGTGAACAACACGTTCAAGACGGCGCAGATCGTTCCTTTCGGAGCTTATTCGGTGATCGTCATCGAAACTGCCGAGTTCAACCGCGATCAAGTTCTTGTCTCATTCAAGGCAATCGTGACGAACCATCATCTCTTAAAGAACAATGTCGGCGTTCCGTGGGGTCTACACTTCTTCAATGCCTCGACCGATAGCCAGGCGTTTGAGAAGAAATTTGGACTCTTCCAACAGCCTCGCGTGGTGGAAAATAATCAAGCAGCCTGAAGCTTGGTTTAACCCCGGATACCCTCGGCCATGAAAAAACTGATCGCTTCGACCCTCGCCTTCGCGATGCTCGCAAATATCTCGCTTGCGCGCGCTCAGCTCACGCCACCGGTGATGGCTGCCGTCTCGGCTCGCGAGTTTTTCGTTGGACGCGATCAAGGCAAGCCGTTGCTCACGGTTCATCTGCTCAATGGTGTTGGATCACCGGGCGTTTATCACATCCCGATGGATACGGACTTGGCTCAACTCATCGCGTACGCGGGTGGAGCATCGGAGCGAGCTGACCTCAGCGAGATCACGATTCGCCGCGGAACCCGTGGCAACTACAAAATTCTGGATATTGATCTGCATAAGTCTTTGAAAGACTCGAATGAGATTTTCAAGCTTCAAGACAACGACGTCGTGCAAATCGATTCGCAGTTTTCGGCCGAACGCCCCCTCCAATGGGTCGGGATCATTTCGGCCATCGCCTCGGTTGTGCTCTCCGTCTATCTTGTGAAAGACATTCAAAACAAAAACTGATTAAGGATTCGGACCCGGATCCCAATGGATGACCTGTTGCGGGTAGGGCACGGAAATTCCTTCGCGCTTGTAGCGAGCCATGATCGCTTTGATGAATTCATGTTTCACGAGACTCACATCTGAGTAACGCAGGCACTGCAAAACGACGTTGAAGTTGATGCTGGAATCCGCGAGTGCCGTGAAGCGTACGACGGGCTCAAAGTTTTTGTCGCCACCTTGAACACGACCCAAAACTTCACGCGCCACATCGACGGTGACTCTCTCTACGTGCTCTAGATCGCTTTCATAATCAACGCCGATGGGAACCGAGAACATACTGAAGGTTGTCGGCATATCGAAGTTCTTTAGATAAGCACTCGCGACTTTACTGTTCGGAAGCGTGACGGCATCACCAGTTCCTGTTTTGATTCGGGTGCTGCGCCAACCGATGCGCTGAACTTCACCTTCGATCCCTTCGATCGCGACCAAGTCACCGATACGAATCGGTCGATCGACCAGCAGATAAAAGCCGTTAAAGAAGTTTCCGAGTGTATCTTGCAACGCTAAAGCAACGGCCAAAGAGCCGATACCGAGTGAAGCTAAGAGAGGCGTGATCGGAACGCCGATCGTATCCAACACGATCAACAGTCCAAGTACCGAGATAACGACACGAGCGATCGTGAGAAGCAGGGTCCGTGTCGTCGCGTTCAGGGTCTCGGGCAGAGCTGAGGAGCGGAAAAAAATCGAAATTCCCCGCTCAAGGATCCAGAAGACCGCGAGGATCAACGCGACTTTGACTCCGTAGCGCATGAGCGGATGCTCGCGCACCAGTTGCGGCGCCGACTGGCCCGCGATCCCGAAGGCGAGAACAACGAGCAAGAGCGACATCGGAGAAGAGATGGCGCTCAAGAGTTGATTATCCCATTGAGACTCAGTTTTCTCGGCCCATTTTTCTAGTCGTCCCCAAATCAGCTTCTTCACCAAAAAGCCCACCGAGAGAACAACTAAGAAAACAACCGTGCTGTAGACCCAAGGATTGACGCCAGTGCCGTTGAACCATTGCTTGATGCTATCCATGGTCGAGAGGCTACTTGCGGAAGTCTACAGCGTCAACCGCCCGCCCTCATCACCTGATTTCGCCAGACGCTGCAGGGTTTTCACGTAATCTTGTAGATATTCCTTCATCGACGACCAAAGGAAGTCTGCTCGATGGAGATTCCCGACAGTGAGCTCCCACTGTCTAAGCGGCGGTGGCACTTCGCGGAAAAGCTCCGACATTGGCTTCTGGCTGTTTAAATCGTACGGATAACGACTTTCGACGGCGGCAATGAGCTCATCGACCTTTGCGCCCTGAGCTGAAAGTTTCATCGCTAGTGCGTGAGCACCCTTCGTATCCTGAATGCGACTCTCCAACTTTTTAATTTCGAGCTGGGTTGCGCGAATCTGTTGCTCAAGCAGTTCGCGATGATCGAGCAAAGCTTCCAGTTCAACTTGGAACGATCGCGGGAGCCGATTTTCTTTCTGCGCAACAAGCTCTTTCAATCGTTCGCCGTAGGTGCGCGCGAAGAAGTAGACAAAAAAGAATTGCTCAATCGGTGAGCCCACCGGCACGTGCGTCAACTGGCTCACCAATTCCAGTAATCCAGTGCGTGTCAGTTGATAGGAAGGCGCTCTTTGTTTTCCAACGCGCGAGGCATGACCAGATTTCACGAGGCCTTCGAGATAGCGAGAGATCTGTGTGTTATGGATAGTTTCGTCGACACCTTTTGTTGTCGCATCCATCCAATTCAGAAAGAGTCCGAGTAAGAATCGAACATCCTTTTGCCGGAAGCCATTTTCCGGTGCATTCGAATGCGCACCCAGCGCTGCCGCAACGAAATAGACCCGATAAATCGAAAATAAATCCACCATGATATACATTGTAACAAAAAGGCGTGCCGAATCCACCTAATCCATGATTGAGACAGATTCAATATTCACTACACATTCCATGTATTTACTGCCCTAACCCGAATCGCCCTTTAGAACTCAATTACTTTGTAACTTCCAAGCGTCCCTGCTTGTTTCCCAGAGACCTAAACTGAAGACACGACACAATGTCGCAATTCAGAGGAGGACTCATGAACACGATTCGCAGACTCTCAGCCACCATCTCGGCCCAAATCAATGGAATCATCGACCAGCTTGAGAACCACGAAGCCGTCGCAAACATCGCGCTCAATGATGTGCGTGAATCAATGATGAACGCAAAATTTCAAGTCCGTCGAATCCAAGATGAACAGCGCGTGTTCGAACACAAACTCCAAGCCCTCAGAAAAGAAGAATCCATCTGGAAAGAACGTGCGCTTCGCTGCGAGAAGGACGATCGCGAACGCGCACTCGAATGCGTGCGCCGACTCACAAAAGCACGCGAGGAAATTTCTGCGCTCTCCCAACAGCTTTCAGATCACCGCGAGCTCGAGCGACAAATGAGCGTCGACGTTAAAAAGATCGAGACCAAATTCGAAGAGCTTAAACGAAAAAAGAGTCTGCTCACCGCTCGCGAATCGCGGGCGAGTGCCATGCAAACCCTCAATGCTCAGAAAAATTCGATTGATCCCGGCGGCGTCTTTGACCGGTGGGAACAACAAATCCTGCGCTCCGAAGTTGAAGGCGATCTGAGCGAGAGCCTATCAGCTGAAAGAGCCGACGCATTCACCACCGAATTTTCAAATGAAGAAGAACGTCGCGCCCTCGAAGAAACCCTTGAGTCTTTACTCAGAGACTCAGGCAAACACGACTCTCAGTAATTGATTAAAACTCGGAAAGGAAGAAAGCCATGACACCCAACGAACAACAAAAACAAAACGTGGAACCTCAAACTTCGACCGGTCGCTTAAGTAAGTCTCTCCGGTGGCTCGGTGCGGCTTCGCTCGTGATGTCGGCCGTTGTTTTCATGCTCCAGGGAATCAATGCGCTCTCTTCTTTTGAGCGCTTTCTCTCGTTTGGAGTTGTTTCGGCCGGCCTAGGCATTCTCGGCCTCTTCGCTGGAACTAAAGTGAAAGAAACCAAAAGTGCGCGGACGTTCTTAGGACTAGCCGCTGCCGCCACACCGGTCCTTTTCTCTCAAGTGGGTGCGATGATCCATTCACTCCTTAATCCCGGAACAGCTTCTTCGATTCCCTCAGCCTTCTTGGTCACGGCTCCATCTGCAGGAGCCGCCGCAATTTCGACTGCGCTTGCGCTCATCATCATGACTCCGATTCTCTACATCGGCTTTTCGGTGTTCTTTCGCGACCGAGCACAAGATCTCGTGCTGTTGATGATCATCGGTTCTGCACTATTACTCGCTCCCTGGCGCACACCTTTATCCACGACCGTTTTGGTTCTCTTCGAAACTTTTGTTCTCTCTACTTACGCTGCTCGTCGCATGCGCGCTCGTCATGCCACTAATGATTTCGACTCATTGGTAGCGGGGCTTCTTCCTACAATTCCTGTGATGATCATGATTGGTCGTTCACTCTTCTATGGATTCTCCGGGGAAATGTTTGGAAGCATCGCACTTTTCTTCGCATCACTTCTGCTTGTCATGATTCCCGCTCTTTGGGTGAGCGCTCGTCAACATGCGGGCTTCGAGACACCCGGCATCCTTCTCGCCGTCTGCGCTTGGTTGGGCTTCACGCACGAAATCCATAATCTTGCCGAAGCAGGATTCATGTTTACGCTCTTTCCGGCTGCGGTTCTTATTTTGCTGACGCCCTCGTCATTCCGTAAACGTAACGTTGCGCTTGCCCCTTTCGCGACGATCGCGCTCTACTTCTCGCTCTTTGCGACCGTCGTTAGCCATTGGTCTCCAAGCGTTGCGTTGACTTTGGTGATCATGGGATCAGCCGCGGCCGTTCTCGGGTTCACTCAACGTCAATCGCTGGCGTTTACTTCGGGTCTCGTGACGTCTTCGTTTGGCGCCGCGTACTTCGTTCTTCAGAGCGCTCGACTCTTCGTGAGCATGCCTTGGGTCTCGCTTGCGGGCCTTGGAGTCATCGTAATCTTACTGGCCGCGTGGCTCGAAAAGAATCAATCGAAGCTCGCTGGACTTAAATCGCGTTTTGATGCGCACTTTCAAAGCCCTCGTTCTGCACAAGGAAGCGTAGAAAACGTTTCAACCTTCGTTTCGAAAATTCAATAATAAACATGAACAGCGAGGTTTGTTATGTCGATGAAGTTGATCACCCGAGATGGAAAGTTTGCGCCGCTGTTTTGGACCCAGTTCCTGGGCGCACTGACGGACAATTTTTTGAAGAACGCTTTGGTTGTCCTCGTGACGTTCAAAGGAGCAACGGTTGCAGGCTTAGACGCAGGTTCCGTGGTCGCGCTCTCGGGCGGTCTCTTCGTTCTTCCGTTCTTCCTCTTGTCGCCCCTTGCGGGACAAGTGGCTGACAAACTCGAGAAATCGCGTTTGATCCGCATCACGAAAATTTGGGAAGTTTTGATCATGCTCGTTGGGTGCGCGGGATTCTACTTCCACAACTTCGTGCTGTTGCTCTCCGTTTTATTCTTAGCGGGCGTTCAGGCAACGTTGTTTGGTCCGGTGAAGTACAGCATTCTTCCTGATCTTGTCGCCAAGGATGATTTGGTGTCTGCCAATGCTTACATCGAGCTTGGTACTTTTCTCGCCATTCTAGTCGGCACCATAGGTGGGGGAATCTTGATTTCGCTTCCAGGCGGAGAGCTATGGATTTCGGTCGCTCTTCTGGTTCTCTCAGTCTTAGGACTCATCTCGGGCTGGAGGGTGAAGCCAGTTCCGGCAGCTTGCCCAGACCTCGCCGTGAGTTTCAATCCAATTCCTACCTTTCGTTCGACCTTCACGATCTTGCGTGAGAAAAAGGCCATCTTCAATTCCGTGCTTGGCATCTCATGGTTTTGGTTCTTCGGCGCAGCCGTTCTTTCTTTGCTGCCCGTTTATTGCAAAGACTACCTCGGCGCCGGCGAGCAGGTCGTGACGTGTTTTCTTGCGATGTACACGATCGGAATTGGCATTGGATCCATCGCTTGCGAGAAATTGTCGTTCAAGCGTGTTGAGATCGGCTTGGTTCCGATCGGTTCGATCGGGATGACGATCTTTCTTCTCGATCTTTTCTTCGCGCGCCCCGATTGGATTCCGGATGCTGGGAAACTTCTGACATTCACCGAATTTCTTCAAACTTCGGTTGGTCCGCGCCTCCTCATCGACTTTTTAATGATGTCGGTGTTCGGTGGCTTCTTCATTCTTCCGCTTTACACTTTGATTCAAGAGCGTAGCCACCCTGAATCTCGCTCGCGTGTGATCGCAGGCAATAACATCATCAACGCCGTCTTTATGGTAGCTTCGGCGTTAGTGGTCATGGCTTTCCACCATTATCACCTGACTTATCCACAAATCTTTTTGATCCTCGGCTTCGCCAATCTTGCAGTGGCGATTTACATCTACTCCATCGTCCCGGAATTCGCGCTTCGGTTTCTTGCATGGATCCTCGCGCGCCTGATGTATCGATTGGGCGTGAAAGGCGAGCACAACATCCCGACAGAAGGTCCCGCAATACTCGTCTGTAACCACGTTAGCTTTTCGGATTGGTTGATCATCTCGGCGCTCGTGAAGCGACCCGTGCGCTTCATCATGTACTACAAATTTTTTGAGATTCCTTTGCTGCGCTACTTGATGAAACAGGCCAAGGTCATCCCGATTGCTGGAGCAAAGGAAGACCCTGCGTTGCTCGAAGCGGCTTACGATCAAGTCTCCAGGGACCTTCGCGATGGCGAGATCATCTGCATCTTCCCGGAAGGCCAAATCACCCGGGACGGTAACTTGAATCCATTTAAGTCGGGCATCGAAAAAATGCTCGCGCGCGATCCTGTCCCTGTAGTGCCGATGGCACTGAAGGGTTTGTGGGGCAGCTTCTTTAGCTTCGGGCGTGGTCGCGCATTTATGAAACTTCCTCGCGGTTTCTTTCATAAAGTCGAGCTCGTCATTGGTAAGCCGGTTTCGGCTTCGGAAGCAAAAGCGGAATCACTCCACACGAAGGTCGCTGGCCTTTGATTCGTTAGTGAACGACGTAGCTACGCTGCTGATCTCTCACGGTTCGGAAATGATCCATATGCGCGCGCCCGAAGATTTGTTCCGCCGCATGCATGTTGTGCTGGCGGCAGAGGCATCTCAGGTTGTTGAGCGCGTTCGTGCCTCCTTTTGCCTTTGGGATGATGTGATCCACTTGCAAATTATGTGTTGAGTTGCAACGTTGACCGGTCACGGGATCAACGTACTCGCAGGTCTGGGCTCTTTGGATGACGTAGCGGCGGAGTTTCTTTGCGACGGACTTCGCAGCGGTTTCGCGGGGCGTCTCTTTTGTCTCGAGTTTTGCGAGGAGTGCGGTGAAGGCTTCGTCGAGAACTTCGGCGGAGCTCTGGGTGCCGAGAAGTTCTTTGAGGCGTTCGAGTTTGGCGCGGGTTTGAGCTGGGAGATCCGTTGTTAGTCGTGAGTGGTCCTCGTTGAGCATGCGTAGTGAGTCCTTACCGGTGTTGGTTTCGGGGAACTCGGCTGCGAGAAGTTGTTCGGTTTGAGCGGAAGTTTTTCATTGGATCTTTGCGACGAGTTCTTTCTTGGCTTCTTTGGTCATGCGTTGTCCTGTGCGCTTCTCTTCTTTGCGTACAACCGTTGCAACCTGAGTGAGTGTCGTGAGGTTCACGTCTCCGCGAGTGAACTTCTCTTCAGGTACGAGCGCGAGAAGCCGCGAGGCTTGAACTCTACGATGTGCTGCGGACTCTGAGAACTTGTGTCGTTTGATGAGCCAGTCATAGATGGAGCCGAAGCCAAGTACGACGAAGTGGCGCTCCTTTTCACAAGCTGCGATTCCAACTAGAACTTTGTGTGTTGCTTCATTCGAACGACGAACATCATGAGCAAACTCCGCATCGAACTTGTGTGCATCCATCTCGCACCTCCGCTGGGCGAGAATGTAACACGAGATTTCGGCGGAAATTTTTGCGGGCTATTTGCGCGTTAGCGAACAGTTTCGCGAAAACTCGCGCGGGATGGTTTGAGCTTGAGATTCGCTTCCTGATGCTAGTCGTGAGCGCAAGCAAGCACCACCTAGTCGATGTTTTGCAAAGCGAACCCCTGTGGAAAAATCGGCCCGCGCACCCTCGCAAGCACAAAATCAAAATTATTTACGGCTGCCTGACATCCGGACGCCCCCTTTGCCCATGCCCTTACTCGCACCCACACCCACACCCACACC
>SYLX01000162.1 GCA_005808505.1 Bdellovibrionales bacterium
AGTCGGTGATGTTCTTCACGATACCCGTGACGATCGAACCTTCCTTCATCGCATCGAGAGTTTGCGAGCGGAGGTTTTCGCGTTCCTCTTCGAGGAGAGCGCGGCGCGAGAGAACGATGTTTCCGCGCTTCTTGTTGAACTTGATGACTTTGAACTTGTACTTCTTGCCGATGTACATGTCCATGTTGCGGACAGGACGCAGATCGATCTGCGATCCCGGGAGGAATGCCTTCACGCCGATATCGACGGAGAGACCGCCCTTCACTTTCGCGATGATCGTGCCTTCGATGAGTTCTTCGTTCTCAGCGGCACGCGAGATGTCGTTCCATGCGCGGAGCATGTCGGCTTTGTCCTTCGAGAGGACGACCATGCCGTTCTCGTTCTCAACGCGGTCGATGTAGACTTCGACGACGTCGCCAGGCTTAACACTGCGCTGTCCTTCCACCATACGGAATTCGTTGATGGGGATCAGGCCTTCCGACTTGTAATTGATGTCGACCAGAACATAGTCGCTTTGAACTTCAACGACGGTGCCTTGAACGACATCGCCAACTTTGAAGTCGCGCTCTTTGATAGAGGCTTCGAACATGTTCGTGAAATCATCGCCGAGCTTGCCGGCTTTATCGGTCTCTTCTGCGTCGAGAAGCGCCATGATGCGCTCGTGCTCTTTTTGAGCCTTGGTCATACTAACGTTTTTAGTCATACTTTTCCTTTTGTTCCTCCTTCAGGAATTAGGCTCTGAGCCCAATGCCTTTTTCTCCTGAACGCCGAACTCGCGAACCTCAAAAAGGCTAGACCACACCGGAACAATGATCATGGGAATGATCAACAGGGGGACCCCTAATAGAGGACACGGTCAACGAGCGGAATCCCTGTTATGAGAGGGGAAACGCCTATTGTCAACACTCGGCAGATATTGAAGAAAAAGGATGAAGCGGCCAGGAATGGCGTCCGGCGAGAGACTCCCGCCGGTCTAGTTTGTCTTACCGCGATTAGGCTGAGTTTTGGCTCAGTTCGAAATGGAAGCGAGCTTAGCGCGGACGAGATCTTCAACCTTTTCGACGACCTCAACGAAGCTCAACTGAGTGGTATCGATCGTGTTCGAATCTGCCGAGGCTTGCATAGGCGCCGTCTTGCGAGTGGCATCCTGAGCGTCGCGGCGCTTTTGTTCATCGATTGTTTTCGAGAGATCACGCCCTTCTTCAAGCGCCCGGCGAGCGGCTCGATCCTCGGCCCGTGCCGTCAAAAACACTTTAACTTGAGCCTGAGGGAAAACGACGGTGCCGCAGTCACGCCCTTCGGCTACTAAGCCCGTCACGCTCTTCGCGCACTGACGCTGCGCCTCAAGGAGGGCAAGACGTACTTTTGGGAGCGACGAGATCTTGGACGCCAACGTTCCGATCTCTTCTTTTCCAACTTCACTCGTGACGTTTTGACCGTTGAGGAACACGCAAGTTTCCTCAGCGGTCATGCGGATGAACCAATTTGCCGAGCGCGCGAGGGTCACGACCGCTTCTTCGTCTTTCAAATCAACTTCCGCCTTATAAGCAACGTAGGCGAGACCGCGGTAGAAAGCCCCGGTCGAAACCCAGTTCCAGCCAAGGCGGCGAGCGATTTCGCGGCTCACGGAAGATTTGCCGGAAGCGGCTGGTCCATCGATCGTCACGATAAAAGGCTGTTCGGTTTGCGTCGACACTTCGTCTTGCTCCGCGATGATTGTCTTAAAGGACCCCTGTGATTCGGAACCCGCGCCTAATGTTCCATTAGGGCCTCTACCTGACTTCGTCTGCTCCGAACCGTTCGGAGCTGCGAGGTCGCCGATTCTGACTTCAACGTCCTTCATGCTTTTTTAACTCGTTCAGCTTGGTTAGAGAACTCTTTCGAGCTCCGTTTGGCCCGTATTCATTCGCGTCGACCTCAACGTCGACTCCAACATTGTCCGGTTGATCTTACGATCAATGGCTTGCCTGGCGCCTTCGAATCCCAAAAGAATTAGGATTCGAGGCTTATGCACTCGCCTTACCCGCAAAGTCACACTATTCGGTAGGCAATCCGCCGGCCAATTGATATTTGCCTATTACGACCGTGATTCGAAGCGCTGGTCAATCGAAAGCTGAGTTCGTTACACTGCTCTCTCTCGGGCCGTCGGTGCGAACCAAGCCGGCTTCGATTCGCGACATCGCTTCGGCGTTGTTGGCGCTGCGGTCTTAGCAACTCTGGGGGCGTGTTTCAAGATGTCATGCAGGCTCGGGCTTTCAATCGGTGAATCTTTTGCCGAACTGCAAAGTTTTTCAGCTGACGGATCTAAATCCGTTTTTCAATCACGTTGGTATTTACCCAAAAAAGCTTTGGCGGATGGACTGCGAGAAGCTCTCAAGTCGCTCGAAGCCGATGAGTTTGAGCTGCGGGTCGCAACCCGCACGGCCGAACGTGCGATTAGCCGGGGCTTGGGAAAAAGCCCTGCGCTTCTCGTAACGTCAGGGTTTGAGCGCTGGCTTGAGCTTCAACAACCGCTCACCTCGCCTCTTTTTTCACCCAAAGGGACGAGGGCACCACTCAAGGCTCCTTCCGATTTTATTTTCCCCATCAGTGCGCGGGTGGGAGCAGACGGCTCCGAAGTTGCGCCGCTCACGACTGAGGATCTCGAGTTTCTCGCGGCTAAGTTCGAACTCATGAAAGTCAAAGTCGTCGCGATTGCGTTGTTGAACGCGACAAAAAATCCTGAGCATGAAAACCGAGCGGCTTCTTACTTACGAGACAAAGGTTTTCGCGTTGTCACGAGCCACTCGCTCAACGTCTCGCGTGAAGCCGATCGTTGGCGCGAAACTCTCGAAGTCGCTTACGCGGAATCAACCGTCAGTGAAGAGCGAACACAGATCGACGAGATGATCGCGGCGCTTCCGGGGACGTGGACTCCGAAGATCTGGACGCGCGAAGGCCTGAAGGACTGGTCATCGTTCGAAGCCAGCCAAACGCGCGGCGGCCTTGAGAGAGCGCTTCAAGCACAAGCCAGCTCGACTTTGATTTTTCATTTTGGTCTTGATCACTTCGGTTTGTTTCATGGCGATCGGGCCGAGACTCTCGCATCCGGCGCGACTCAGCTTGTTCGCCACGGCTTATGGCCTTTCCCGCATTTCTCTGAAGAAAATAGCGGCTACGAGCCAGGCCCGATGCTCTTCGGAAAGTCGCATCAACTAGCAGCCGTCGATATCTTACATCTCGGTGAGCGACTTCAAGAAGTTGAAGGCTTCACTCCGCTCATTAGCGAAAAGAGTCGCGCGCGCATTCTAGAGACTTTGTTTACGCTCGCAAAAGCGCCCACAAATGATGATCGCAGACGCCCACCCGACGCTCGCGAAATTGCGCGAGATCTTGAGCAAGCCTTCGTTGAGCGGATCGCATCAGAGATCCTCATGACCGGAGAGAAAAAATCCGTCACGATCACGGGTGCCTTTGCTCCTTCATTACAACCGCTTTTGAAATCGCGTCTTCCGAAGACGATGAAGATCGAATTCTCTAAAGAACGCGCACCTTGGTTTGAGTCCGCCGCCATTGCGGACACCATCGCCACTTCAAATCTCAAATCGGGGGCCAAAGCATGAACGCGCGTGAATCAGCGGTCCTTCACTCCGTCCTCGAAAGACTTCTCGCACCGCTCGGAGCTTCGGCCCTTGTCTTGGCAGATGGAACTTCGCTTCTTGTTCATCCGGGAAGTCCTGTCGATATCGCAACTCTTCCGCACGCAGCCGCTCTCTGCCATAAGTACTTGAACCTCGCCGACGGCGATATTGCGATTGCGAATGATCCGTATTCGGGGGGAACAACTCTTTCCGACTTCACGCTCGTTCTCGGTATCAAAACGGAGAGCGCCTCGACCGACGTGCTCTTAGCGCGTCGGATCTCTTGCTCTCCCCGCCTTGCGGATTCCGGGAAGCTCGATGACGAGGGTGTCCGCGTTCCGCCGACTCCACTTGCATCACGTGGCGAGGTTAATCGCGATCTTCTTCAAGCAATCGCGGCCGCCCCCCTCGCACCGTCGCATCTGGCGGAGATGGTTCTAGCCGCCATCGACGAGATGAAAGAAGTCGCAACGAGAATCCGTCACCTAGCTCAAGACCCCGAATCGGTTCTGCGAAAGTCGGTTTTCAAAACGTATCTCGCCGATTGCAGCCGCTCTTTTGAAGCCGCGATGGGTCGGCTTCCTCTCGGGACGATTCAGGCTGCTTATCAATTTCCGACGGGCGAAACGTTGAAGTTGCAACTTCGTTTGAACGAAGATCATTTGCAGTTTGATTTTGGCGGAACCGAGAGCTCGAAAACGATTGCCATCACGGATCTCGCAGCACTCGGCGCTTGCACGGCTGCGGTGTGGGCGGTGTTTGGTGAAGACATTCCTCTCAATACCGGCTCGCTCCATCACCTGCAAGTGAGCGCACCCTCGCGAACGATGCTCGCGGCGGCGCCTCCCGTCGGTACAAACCGTGGTATGACCGAAGGCGCAGCAGCGATCAGCCGTCTTGCGTACGAGGCGATTGCGAAGCTGACCCCGGCCTTGAAATCCGCAAAAGGTGCGGCGACTACGAGCTGTTTTCAAATCAAATTCGAAGATGGGCGCAGCCTTTCGTTTACCGCGCCTCCCGGCTCTGGTGCATCGTCGACTCACGAAGGTGTGACGGCCTTCACCCCGTGGGCAAACTGTACCGACTTTGTTTCGCATCCGGAACAAATCGAAGCTGAGTGGCCCGTGCGTTTCGTGAGCGCGGGCGTTCGAGTCGGATCTGGCGGCAAAGGAAAACGCAACGGCGGCGATGGTGTCTCGATCGGATTCACAACTTTGAAATCCGGCGAACTTACTTGGATGGCAAGTTCACTCGGCGTTCGTCACGACGGCGAAAATTCAGGTCGCGCGGGTCAGCCAGCAGAGCTTGAAATTTTGCGCATAAAATCCGGCGTACGCGAAGAGCTCAAAACCCTTAGCGGACGCGTGCGCGTGGAAGCGGGCGATCAGGTCTTCTTTCTCTCGCCCGGTGGCGGTGGCTCCGGTGAGCCAGCCAACGACGCTGCTGACTGATTACTTCAGACTAACGGTGCACTGAGCTTTGTGACCTGAGTTCAACGACTCACGCACGGCCGTCACCGTGACTTTTCCGTTTTCGCTCGAGAGGCGAATCTGTCGGTTCAACGTTACGAATTTTCCGTTCTCGCCTTGAGCGACGTCTTCACTCGCGGCGAGTTGGACCGTGCTTGCCGTCTTTTTCAAACGCACGCTCGGGATCCGCGCTTTCGCTTTTTGATCGAGTGTCAGACCTTCGTCATCGCTCGCTTTCGGATCTTCAACTACTAAGCTAAACAGCGAGTCTTCATCCGTTACCGCGATCTTGCAGGGTCGTCCTTCAAAGTTTTTCCCGTCGTGGATTCCGAGCGAGATCACTTGCAGAATTTCGGCTTTGGCCGATTCTTCGGTGAGCATCGCTTCAGAAGGAGCAGGGCTCGACGGCGAATTAGACGTTGAATTGGTCGTCGAATTGGTCGGTAAGTGAGTCGACGCACCTTGAGCGGCGGCAGTGAGCATGAAGAACAACGAAAAGACCGAAGCGCGTACGGCGTTCATAGGTCAGTGTCCTTTGGAGAGAGGAAGCCAGATCAGGGACACTCCCGATGGGAGCGAAACGCATGCCTGAGCTGAACGCTTCATCTCGCGATAAATCGGAGAAAAGCTAACAAGAAGTGCCAGTTCACGGCAAGTGGCCGACGATGGTCGCCAGAAAATATTTTCACGCCCCACCGTGGAGGTCGCCCGGGAGCCAACCGGAGGCAAGGCACCCCCAACTTCAACGGATGATCTTGAAGCCCTGGATCTTCAGGCTCGTCTGAATGGCTTGGATATGCTCATCGCTCGCCGTCTCAACCAAAAGATCGATGCGGGTTTCGCGCAAGCCCAGCTCAGGCGACACACGATCGTGATAAACCTCAAGGATATTAGCGCGATGCTCAGCCATGACGTTGGTGAGGCGGTTTAAGTTTCCGGGGAGGTCATCGCAAACGACGGTCAGTCTTGCCAGTCGATGCTCCCGGCGTAAACCGCGCTCGATGACCTTCGCCATGACGTTTAGGTCGATGTTGCCGCCGCACAAGATGACGCAAGCTTTTTTGCCGAGATCGAGATTGTTCGACATCACGGCCGCGAGGCCTGAGGCGCCAGCCCCTTCGGTGACCGTCTTGCCTTTTTCAAGCAAGAACACGATCGCTTGCGCGATGTCGTTGTCATCGACTTCCACCATCTCATCGACAAGCTTTGAAATGTAAGTTGAGTACATCAAAGGCGAAGGACTCTTGATCGCAATGCCTTCGGCGATCGTCGAGATCCGCTTTTTCTTTTCGGGCTCGTTCTCACCGCGGAAGAGATGAAACATCCCTGGCGCCTGGTTAGAGACAACACCCACGATTTTGATCGATGGCTTAAGAGCTTTGGCGGCCGTCGCGATCCCGCTGCATAGACCTCCACCGCCTATCGGAATCACGAGGGTTTCCACATCGGGAAGATCTTCGAGAATTTCTAGCCCGATCGTTCCCTGCCCCGCGATGACGAAACGATCCTGGTAAGGGTGAACGAAGATGAGGCCTTTTTCCTTTTCGAGTTCTTTTGCGTGAGCGTAGGCTTCATCATAGAAATCGCCATGAAGAATGACTTCTGCTCCGTAAGAACGAGTCGCGTTGATCTTCACGATCGGCGTCGTGACCGGCATCACGATACGTGCGTGAACGCCGAGCTCTTTAGCCGCGAGCGCTAGCCCTTGTGCATGGTTTCCGGCGGAACTCGCGACGACCCCGCGCTTTCGCTCTTCGGCCGTCAACGAATTCATCTTATTGAGCGCCCCGCGAATTTTAAAACTCCCGGTGAGCTGCTCGTTTTCATATTTCAAATAAAGCTGGGTTCCCGGTACCTCGAAAGCTTTCGGGCACAGCTTCACGGGAGTACGCGTGATTTTGGATTTCAAAAATTCGCGTGCCGCCTGGATGTCTTCAAGCGTCGCGGCCGGAAAAGTTTTGCGATCGGGCGATGATGGAGAAATGGCTCCCCTCCTTGGGGCAAGTGCTTCTCGCATCAAAGGTAGTAGAGACTTTGCTCTCGCGCAAGCAGCGCCGACTTCTCACCAATAAGCGGTGAATCCTCGCAAGGGCGTGCGGCTTCCCGGCTTGAGCAAGATGATCAAATCTTCTCGCAGCTCCACGTCCGAAAGCGGTGGCACTTCACGGTCATCGAAAAAATAGAAAGGCGCCATGGCCTTGCCGCAGTGACCGCAATGCGTGACCGATTCGTCCTGCGTTTCCGTGATGCCGTCGCAGAGATGGCAGCGCCGGAAGTGCACTCGATGCGTCTTCTTATCTGAACTCTTCACTCTGGGCCTCCTTCGAACTTCGAGAAGTGCCCCACAGAAAATCTCTTAAGCTTGCTTCAAGTGTAGGGAGCGGAGACTCAGAAGTAAAGGCGCAAGAATCGTCGCCCAATGACGTAAATCGTCGATATGACTTATCAATTTGTCAATTGACTTGACGCACAATCAGAAGAACCCAGCGTTCACGGTGGCTTTGCGCATGTGATCACAATCCCGGTTTGAGCCATCCCATCGGAATGTCGGACTCAAAATCACCGTTCTGATTCAGGATGCGCTTCTCAAAAACACCTTCGGCCCGGAACCCGATGGATTCGTAAAACGAGATGGCGCGCTGGTTGGATTCGCGCGCGATCAGCTCGACTCTTAAAACATCCGGTCGCGATGACTGGATGTGCTCGATGAAATCGAGAAAGAGTCTTCGGCCGATGCCTTTTGATTGGTGCTGGGGATGCACGCCAATGGTGAGGTCACTCAAAACATGATTGAAAACTTTGGGGCCTGGTTTGCGGGCGATGATGAAGCCGATGAGCGCTTGGCTTTCGCGATCAACGGCGCCGATGCCGAGCCCCGAGGAGCTTGTGCTTTCAAGAAGCTTCTCCATGTACTCGGGAGTGACTTCTTCGGGATCGCGCGCAAAGCCGCCCGGATGATTTGCGATCTCGCAGTAGAGCTTGTGCATCACCGGTGCGTCGGCAACAGACAAAAACCGCGTGAACAAATCCATCAGGTTTCTTTCCGCGTCTGGCAAAGGGGTAAGAAGCTCGCGATCTCAAGCGAGGCACCGCCGACGAGGAATCCGTCGACTTCTTTTTGGCGCGCGATCTCGGCGGAGTTTTCTGGCTTCACACTTCCACCGTACAGAATCGGCGTGTGCGTTGCGAACTCAGGACCACCGATATCGATCAAAGCTTTGCGCAAAGTCACGTGCGCTTCGTTGGCTTGCTCGGGAGTTGCTACCTTGCCCGTTCCGATCGCCCATACGGGCTCGTAGGCGATCATTACTTTCTGACTAGGATCGCGATCGCGCAGACCTGCTTTGAGCTGACGAACGATGACGTCGTTCGTTTTACCGGATTCACGTTCGCTCAATGTCTCCCCTACACAAAGCATCGGGGTGATACGCGATTGATGGAGAGCTTTGACTTTCTTTCCGGTCTCTTCATCCGTTTCGTGAAAGAGCGCGCGACGCTCGCTGTGCCCAACTAAACAAAACGGAGTTGCCATCTCGGCAAGAACTTGCGGCGAAGTTTCGCCCGTGAAGGCACCCTTCATTTCGAAGTGGCAGTTCTGCGCTCCCCAGCCTACGCCGGAGTTGCGAAGAACTTCTTGCGTAACCCAAAGGTCAACGGCCGGAACGAAGAAAATGATCTCGCGATTTTTTGGTCGATCGCTCACCTTCGGCAAAAAGCCTTTGAGGAAGTCGACAGCTTCACGAGGGGATTTATGCATTTTCCAATTGGCGGCGACAACGAAGGGTCTCATTTGGGCTCCTGAATTTGGGCTCCGACAAAAAACGGGCGAGCTAGACGCTCACCCGCAATTCACGATCAGAGAGTCGGCTGAACGGAAGGACGAAGGTTGCGAAGAACTTCGAGTCCCGGGAGCTTATCGCCCTGCAGATACTCGAG
>SYLX01000163.1 GCA_005808505.1 Bdellovibrionales bacterium
GCGACTTGTACGTGACGAGTCGGCGGTTCATCGAACGTCGAACTGATGACTTCACCTTTAACGTTGCGGAGCATGTCCGTTACTTCCTCAGGACGTTCGTCGATGAGGAGGACGATGAGCTTCACTTCCGGGTGGTTTGCGGAAATCGCGTTGGCGATGTTCTGCATGAGGACTGTTTTACCGGTCCGCGGAGGTGCGACGATCAAAGCGCGTTGGCCTTTTCCGAGGGGCGACATCAAATCCACAACGCGAGTCGTGTAGTCGTTCGGAACGTGCTCGAGCTTCAAACGCTCTTCGGGATAAAGTGGCGTCAAGTTGTCGAAGAGGATCTTCTCACGAGCTTTTTCAGGAGCTTCGTGATTGAGCGTTTCGACTTTGAGGAGTGCGAAATAACGTTCGCCTTCTTTCGGAGGACGAACAGTTCCGCTAACAGTGTCACCCGTGCGGAGACCGAAGCGACGAATCTGCGAGGGGCTTACGTAGATATCATCCGGTCCCGGAAGATAGTTGTAATCGGGCGAACGGAGGAAACCGTAGCCGTCAGGGAGAATTTCGAGAACACCGTTCCCGTAGATATCGCCGAGCTTCGCCGCCCGTTTAAGAACTTCGAACACAAGATCTTGGCGGCGGAGACCCGCGGCGTTTTCGATCTTGAGTTTGTTTGCGAGTGCGGTGAGATCTTCGATCTTCTTCGACTTGAGGTTCTTTGAATTCAGGTCGGCGCGATCGGCGTCGCTGAGCTCGATAGCCGACAGATCTTCGTCTGAAATCGGCGGGATGTCGACGGGCTCATCCATCATCATGTCGCGATGATGGCCACCAGAGCGCTCCTGCTGGCCGTAACCACCGCGATCGGGACGTCCTCCGCCTCCACCGCCACGGTCTTGACGACCACCTTGGAAGTTATTGCGATCGCCGCGAGAGTTGTTGCGATCACCGCGTTCGCCGCGGTCACCACGATCGCCACCTTGGCGGCTTCCACCTTGGCGAGGACCTTTGTCTTTAAAGCTACGCTTGCGGTCGCCACCTGGGCGTTCACCGCGGCCTTCGCCACCACCCTCTTCGCGGGCAGAAGCCTCGCGCGGGATTGGTGCCGACGTGCTGGGCGCACTTTCGGGAGCAGCGCTGGGCTCAGCGCCTTCGGGTGTTGATTTTGCTTTCATAGCTTTTGCGGTGCTTTGCTCGTTCGCATCTGACACGGCAATACAGCTCCTTGAGAGAAGTAGAAGGCCAAAAAGTTTAAGACTTGTTCGTAGGGATGGCCTCGGGTTGATCCCAAAAAATTAGATATGACTTTGATGGCTGAGAACTGACCTAAATCGATCTCAATGCTTTGACCTTGCGGACCAGCTTAAGCTCTTCCTTCTGAAGGGCACCGGCGCGCGCTGTCGTCCATCTTTATCTGCGTTTAGCTCTGCGTTTGATGGGAGAAATAATACAAGAACTCTCAACAGCAGAAAATCAAAGAGTGACAGCCTTAGGTAGGGATACTGTCCGTCAATTTTCGGTTTGATGTCAACGGCCAATTCCAGTGATCAGCTTTGATTGATGAAACCTTGGCAAATCTGAAGCCCTGGCCAGAGTTTAGGCAGTTTCTGAGTCTTTGGAGGAGGCCTTCTCAAATTGGTACAACACGGAAGTCTCAGTTCCGCAAAAGGGCAAGAAAAGCCTCAATTTAAGGCCTCTTAATCCGATGAGTTTAATACTTCTCTGTTTCTCTTTTTGGGGAAGGCCCCGGAGGTGAACAAATGAGTTCTACTGATCAGGTTCCGTCGCCGAGAATCCCGCTGAAACTCGACGTGGAATACCGAAGAAGCTACGGCCGTTCAACGGATGTGGGTCAACTGAAGAACATCAGTTTGACTGGTGCTTTCCTTGAGCACGGCAATGAACAGCTCAAGGCGAACGACAAAGTCGCAATCACTTTTAAGGTGGGCGGACGCACGCGCAAAATCAACGCGCTGATCGTTTGGTCGAATAGCGCGGGCTCGGGCATCAAGTTTCAACCGACGAACAATCGCGACGTTCAGATCGTCGACGACCTCATGTACTTCGTTGAAAGTAAGCGCGAAGGTCGCCGCAGCATCCTCGACGATATCTTCAAACAAACCGGCTGATCTTTTCTTCACTTCAATTTCTCTTTGAAAGAGGCTCCGCTTGCGGGGCCTTTTCTTTTATAGACGTCGCTACCGTCGCGCTCTTTTTCACCGACTCCTCAACAAAATCTATTTGCGGTGGCTAAGCGAGTTCGCGCTCGGTCGGAGTTTCGGAATTTGCATAAGGTTGAAAAAAGAAAAAGGCTCCTCGGGGGAGCCTTTCCGTTCAAACTTGATTTTCGTTTGGAATCAAACTTGAGTTTGTCCGAGATCTACTTTTCTCGCGCGGTTCTTGCGAAGAACTACGAAGAGAACTGCTGCTGCCATGATCAGGATCCCACCGAGGCCCATCGCCATCATCGTGTCGGGATCGCTCGAAGCCACTTCAGCTTGTGCCTTTACAGGCGGCTTGATGGGCTTGGGCGGTTCCGGCGGAGGCGGCGGAGGTACGTTCGCATCCGGCGGAGGCGGAGCCGTCGTACCCATGCCCATTGAATCAGGCGTGGATGCGGGACCCGGAACCGGCGGCGGCGGTGGTACGTCGTTCGTCGCAACCGTTGTCGGCGGCGGTACGTTCATATCCGGCGGAGGCGGCGGCGGAACATCAGCAGTCGTGTTACCCATGCCCGGAGGCATCGGCGGCGTCATACCGGGATCTACAAGTTCGCCACCACCACCAGCGGGCTTCGAAGTCGAAGCGAGAGCTTGGTCAGCAGCTTCTTGCGGCCAGTACTTCAACTCAACTCCAGCCGGAAGATCACCTTTGCTATCGACGCCGAGGTTGGTTGCCCAAACTTCTTTCCAGCTATCCGATGCGCCGAGGAACTGCTTCGAAAGTTTGCGAATATTGTCGCCATCTTTCGTCGTGTAAACTTGCGGCTGAATCGAGTGGTCTTCGTAATACGTGAGCATCCGCGTGTCTTCAGGGTTCGTCGTCGACGGATAATAAATCTTATCGCCCGTCTTGACGCCACGCTTGAGAACCGGGTTCCACGCCTTCAAGTCGTTTTGTTTACTCTTGCCGGCGTCATCACCGAACAAGCGTTTCGCAACTGACTTCAAGTTGTCGCCGGGGCGAGCAACGTAAACTCGGTTGAGATTCACGCCATTCTTAGAGAACGCGGATTCTTTCACCTTCAACAAGGGGGTCAGCGGTTTCGGAGCAGCAGGCGCGGCAGCCGGTGCTTCTTCTGCAGCCGGAGCTGTAGGCTCTGATGTTGCGACTTCCGTCGGAGGCGGAGGATCGTTTTTGAAGAGCGGCTCATCCGTCGGAGGTGCCGCCGGTTCGCTCGCTGCTACCGCAGGCTCGCTACCAAGAGCCGGCTCAGCAGGTGCTGCCGGATCAGTAGGAGTTGCAGCAGGATCGCTCGAGGCAACGTCTTCAGGTAGAGGCTGGGGATCGTCGAGGACGAGCTCCTGCTGACCTGATTGGCCGCCACCTGCATCAGCGACTTCGGTCTTCTGGCCTTGTTGGCCTTGAAGATCGAGATCCTGACCGGTGTCTTGGGGAACGCCTTGGTCAGCGATGTCGGTGCCTTGTTGTTGGCCGTCGACTTGCGTTTGACCGTCGCTCTGTTGTTGGGCGATGTCGCTCTGTTGAGCGAAGTCGCCTTCGCCTTCCTCGGAGAATTGCTGATCGTTCGCTTGCGCGACGTCGCCTTCCTCTTTAGATCCGCCCGAAGAGCATCCCGAGAGATGCAGTGTCGTGCTCAAGGCCAAGAGTAGAATTAAACTTTTTTTCGTCATAGCTGCTAATCCTTCAGCCGCGCAGACTTTAATGATCATTTCCCTTATTAAATCACACCACGAATCGTAACGAAAAAAATTCTTCGCACGCTCGCGTCCTTGGTCCTGCGCCTACCAAGCTCTTCTCTATCGGCGCGATTCCCTAGGGAAAACAGTCTGTCATTAGTCCGGATTTATTTAGCAACTACAAAGTCGAAAGTCGTGCCAGGCTCGATCTTGTTCCTGGAGAACCAACCTTTGTTCATCTCCAGAGCGTACATAGCAGGGCGTTTGCCTGGGTAGGAGCGCGGTTGCGCTTCGCCTGCGAGGGCGGGAACCATCTCAAGAACTTCGATTAATTTTTTATTCTTATCGAAGTAACCAATGCTCAAAGGAATGAGCGTATTTTTCATCCAAAAACTTAACGGCTGCTCGTCTTCGAAAATGAAGAGCATTCCTTGGTCTTCAGGAAGAGATTCACGAAACATCAATCCGTGCTGGCGTTTCTCGTAGCTATCCGCGATCTCAACAAGAATTGTTTTCTTGCCGAGCTGGATCTTTCGCTTCTGAAACTTTGGGCTTTCGGCCTTCGCCTCTGCTTGCTGGATGCGCGCAACGGGACCGCAGGAGACCCCACTCACCGCGAGAAACGAAAGCGCCGCAAAAACAGCTGAAAACGTGCGGAGGGGCTTTACGCAATCCTTCATTTGAGTTCTCCTTCGCGGTTCGCGCCGAGAAAACGCGCAACGCCGTAGCGAAGCCCACGAGTTGAAACGATATAATCGCGAATCGCTAGTTTCTCACCTGCCAGCTGAAGGATCAAAGCTCCCGCTACGATCACGTCCGCTCGCTTGGGTTCCATCCCTGCTAAAGCACGGCGTTCGTCGATCGTAAGGCTTGCGAGCTTCTCCGCCCAAGATTTCATTTTTGAGATTGGAATTCGGTAACCATCTACCCGTTCGGATTCAAACGGGAGCCCCTGATCGATCGTCGCGATCGTTGTAGGTGTTCCCGCTACGGCGATGGCTTCATGTCCGCGCATCATCTCAAACGGCAACTCTGCCTCATCAATTTTTGTTTCGATGAAATCTTTCATCGACTTCAGTTCAGTCGGGGGAACCGGATGCTTGGTCACGAAAAGTTCTGTCAACCGTACACTGCCGATATCCAGGCTTTGTCGATGACGAATGCCGCTCGCATCACCAAGGATGAATTCGGTGGATCCGCCTCCGACATCTATAATGAGAACCGAACTCTCTGGAGTCGTTCGCGACGTCATTCGTTTTGTTCCGTGGAAAGTCAGCTCGGCTTCCGTCTCGCCGCTTACGATGCGAATCGGAATCCCGTAATGACGACCTAGTTCAAGAAGTGCTTGTCCATTGGTGACATCTCTTGCGGCACTCGTTGCGCAGGCCAAAACCTTTTCTGGTTGAAGCGTCTTGATCGTCTGGGCGAAGGACGCGAAACAGTCTTCCGCTCGCGCGAGAGCTTCAGGATGAAACTGACGCGTACGATTGACGTCTTGCCCGAGGCGCACGACTCGCACTTCGTCATGAAGTACTTTAGTCACGGCGCCGTTTTCCACTTCAGCAACGAGCAATATAAATGTGTTCGTTCCGAGATCGAGTGCGGCAACTTTCATGGCTTCAACTTCGTCTTTAATAGACCATTGACGATTTCAGGGCTCGCTTGGCCTTTGGTCGCTTTCATAGCCTGACCCACGAAGAATCCAAAGAGCTTCTCTTTGCCTGCGCGATACTGCTCCACTTCATTGGGATTCGCGGCGAGGATCCCGTCGATGATCTTCTCGATGGCAGCTGTGTCCGTGATTTGCGTAAGGCCTTTTTCTTTTACGATCTTTTCAGGCTCGTCTCCACTTGCCCACATCTCCGCGAAAACGGTTTTCGCAATTTTACCCGAAATGGTGCCGGCATCGATCATCGCGATCATGCGGCCGAGGTAATCCGCGGAGATGGGAGAGCTCGTTACGTCTTTTTTCGATTCATTCAGCTCGCGAAGAAGATCGGTCATGATCCAGTTGCTCGCTGCTTTCGGATTTCCGGAAGCTTTCGCGACTTGCTCGAAGTAATCAGCAAGGTCTCTCTCTTGCGTGAGTACAAACGCATCGTACTCGGGAAGCTTATAGTCCTGAATAAACCGGTTCGCGCGCGCTAGAGGAAGCTCCGGAAGCTGGCGCTTCATCTTCTCGATATAGCTATCATCGAGCTCGATCGGCAGAAGGTCGGGATCCGGAAAGTAGCGATAGTCGTGGGCTTCTTCCTTCGATCGCATTGTGAAGGTGCGGTTTTTATCCGGATCGTAAAGGCGCGTCTCTTGATAGATAGGTTCGCCCGTTTCAACGCAATCGATCTGACGTTGAATTTCGTAATCGATGGCTTTCTCAATGAAGCGGAACGAGTTGATGTTTTTGATTTCAACTTTAGTCCCGAGCTTTGTCGCGCCCCGCTTCCGGATACTCACGTTGCAATCGGCGCGCATTGATCCTTCTTCGAGGTTCCCGTCGCAAACGCCAAGGTAGCGCACAATTTTTTGCATCGAACGAGCGTACTCGGCTGCTTCAGCGGCGCTTCGCATATCGGGCTCCGAGACCACTTCAAGGAGCGGAACGCCCGCGCGGTTCAAGTTGATTAAGCTGTACTCACCATGATGGGTGGATTTTCCCGCGTCTTCTTCCATGTGCGCTCGCGTGATGCCGACTCGCTTCTTTTCGCCATTGAGGACGAACTCGACCGCACCCTTTTCGCAGAGAGGTAGATCGAATTGAGAGATTTGGTAGCCCTTAGGAAGATCCGGATAAAAATACTGCTTTCGGGCGAAGACCGAGCGCTTACGGATATCGCAACCCAAAGCGAGTCCGGTTTTAACGGAGTACTCAAGAGCCTTTTCGTTCAACGACGGAAGCGCCCCGGGCATTCCCGTACAGACCGGGCAAATATTCTCGTTGTCGTGGCCGCCGAACTCAGCCGAGCTGTTACAGAAAACTTTGCTCTTGGTTTGAAGCTGAACGTGAATCTCTAAACCAATTACCGCTTCGTAATCGCCGTAAGGAGCTTCAGAAGACATGGGGTGCTCTTCCTTTTTGAGTCAGAGTTTTCTCCAACGCGAGAGACGCATCAAAAAGTCTCTGCTCATCGAAATGTTTTGCCGTTAGCTGCACGCCGATCGGAAGACCTTGCGCCGAGAATCCGGCCGGCACCGACATACCTGGCAGACCTGCTAAGTTTGTCGAGGTCGTGAAGATATCATTCATGTACATCTCGAGCGGATCGGAGATTTTACTTCCAATTTTAAATGCCGGGGACGTCGTGACTGGTGACAAAATCAGATCACAACCCTCAAAGGCGTGGAGAAACTCATCCCGCAAGAGGCGTCGGACCTGACATGCTTTTTGGTAATAGGCATCGTAGTAA
>SYLX01000164.1 GCA_005808505.1 Bdellovibrionales bacterium
CCGCACAACCTCGGCGAAGTGATCGACGGTTGTATTCACTTGATCCGCAATCCTGACTGCACGATCGATGACTTGATCGGATTTATTCCTGGTCCTGACTTCCCGACGGCAGGTGTGATCGCGGGACGTGAAGGCGTTCTCCAAGCCTACAAAAAGGGCGCAGGGATCATCTCGCTACAAGCCGTAGCCGAGATCGTGCCGAACAAAGATCGCGAAGACATCATCGTGACGGAGCTTCCGTACCAGGTGAACAAGGCGAAACTCATCGAGAGTATCGCTGATCTCGTACGCGACAAAAAAATCGAAGGTATTTCAGACATTCGTGACGAGTCGTCGCGTGAAGGTATGCGCATCGTGATCACCGTGAAGCGCGGTGAAAACGCGAGCGTGATCTTGAACCGACTGTACAAGTTTACGCAGCTTCAAGTGAGCTTCGGTATCCGCATGCTCGCACTCGATGCACGCAACCAGCCGGTTACCTTCAACCTGAAGTCGATGCTCGAAGCCTTCGTTGCCCACCGTAAAGACGTGGTCACGAAGCGCTGTATCTTTGAACTCAAGAAAGCGGAAGCTCGCCTCCACATCTTGGAAGGCTTGCAGAAAGCTCTCGATCTCATCGACGCAGTTGTCTCGACGATTCGCGAATCGAGCGAAGTTACGATCGCAAAAGTGAACTTGATGGATCGTTTCGGCTTCTCGGATCGCCAAGCGCAAGCCATTCTCGAAATGCGCCTGCAGCGTTTGACGGGCCTTGAGCGCGAAAAGATCCTTGAGGAAATCGGCGAACTTCAAACGCAAGTCGCATGGCTGAAAGACGTTCTTAGCGACGTTGCGAAGATCTACGACATCATCGTTGGTGAACTCACGGACATTCGTGAGCGTTACTCCGACGAACGCCGCACGAAACTTGCGGGCGATTCGAATGACATCGAAGACGAAGACTTGATCGCAAGCGCCGACATGGTCGTCGTGATGACGAACACTGGCTACATCAAGCGTATCCCGCTCGATGAATACCGCACGCAAAAACGCGGTGGTAAAGGCCTGAAGGGCGCAGAGACGAAGGAAGAAGATTTCGTTTCTCACATCTTCGTTGCCGACACCAAAACGTGGCTCTTGTTCTTCACGGATAAAGGGAAACTTTTCTGGGTGAAGGTTCACAAGCTTCCGCAAGGGAACCGAACTTCAAAGGGTAAAGGGATCGCGAACGTTATTTCGCTTAGCCCGAATGAGAAAGTTCAGGCAATCCTCCCCGTTCAGCAGTTCTCGGAAGACAAGTACATCGTCATGCTTACTGAAAAAGGCGTGATCAAGAAAACGAGCCTCGATGCTTTCTCAAATCCTCGTCCGTCGGGCATCATCGCGCTCACAACGGACCTCGATGATCAGATGATCGACGCGCAGATTTCTGATGGTCGTTCCGACATCTTCGTAGCAACTCGCGAAGGGATGTCGATCCGCTTTGACGAAGGTGACGTGCGCCCCGTCGGCCGTAGTGCCCGCGGCGTGAAAGCCATCACCGTCGGCAAAACAGACATCGTCGTGGGTCTCGAGATCCTCAACAAGAACTCGAAAGCCACGATCCTCATGGTGACCGAAAACGGCTACGGTAAACGTACACCGCTCGAAGAGTACAAGACTCAATCGCGCGGTGGCGTAGGTATCATCACGCAGAAAACGACCGACAAAGTCGGTAACGTGGTGGGAACTCGCAGCGTTCTCGATACGGATGAAGTCATGATCACTACGGATAAGGGTCAAGTCATCCGCATGATGTGCTCGGATATCTCGGTGGTCGGACGCAACACCCAAGGTGTTCGCCTGATCAACTTGAATGAAGAGGAAAAAGTAACGGGCCTCGCGCTCATCACGGACGATGGTGGCAGCGGTGATCCAGCGGCTCTCAAGCCTCAATAAGGAATTTAAACGAAGCGCCTCACGTGGGCGCTTCGTTCTTTTCAAGGTGATGGCCCTCGCGATTTTCGTCGCGCCACTCATGGGCAACCAGGCCTGCAGTGTCTCGTCCGAGAAGCTCGAATACGAGCGCGCCGAGGCCGCTACTCAAAAAAACGAACCCGAAAAAGCATTTGAGCACTTCAAAAACGTCGTTGATCGGTACGTGAAAACGCCGATGGCGATCCAAGCGGCGAAAGAGGCTGCTCGGCTTACGCACTATGAGTTAAAGCGTCCGAAAGAAGCGGTCGTTTACTACAAACACATCGTTCTCTACTCGCCGTCTCAGGAAGAAAGAACCGAAGCGCAGAAGAAACTAGCGGATCTCCACTTCTCGCAAACGCTAGATTACAACCAAGCCATCATCGAATTGAGTCGACTCTTGGAGCTGCCGCATACGTCGCAAGAAGACTATGCGTATCGCCTTAACATAGCTCGTAGTTATTTCTATCTTTCCAACTTCTACCAAGCTCAGGTTGAGGTCGATTCCATCTTGAATCGCGGCTACGCCAAAGAGCTGCTCTTCGACGCTCTACTTTTGAAAGCCAACATCTCGCTGACGACCAAAGATCTCGACGAAGCCATTGCGACGCTGAAACAGCTTCTGGAGAAGTATCCTGAGCGTTCAAAAACCGAGACGATCGGACTAATGCTCGCCGTGACTTACGAAGAGCAGAAAAACTACGCGAAAGCGATCGAGACGTTGGAATCCATCAAAAACATCTATCCCCGCCGTGCGTTCATCGAGCATAAGATCAAGACGCTCAAAGAGCGGCAATCATACTTACCGGGCGCGAGGGGGTGGAGAAAATGATGAACCGAAAGATGGCGATTCTAATATCCATGGGTATGGAGCTTTTCGGGATCGTTCTGGTCGGCGTTATGGTCGGTGGCTGGCTGGATGAAAAGTACGGCTGGAACCGAATGGCAACGCTCAGTCTCATCCTTCTCGGGTTCGTCGGATGGTTCACCCATCTCATCGTGGCCCTCCGGACACTTGAAAAAGATGACGAATCGGGCAATACCACCCCTCAATGATCTTTCTCCTGTCGTCACACGCCGTCTTCGCCTTGCTCGGAGCGGTTTTGCTTCATTTTACGGTCGGTGATCTCGCGATGCTCTCGTTTCTAGCGGGAGCAGGTGTCGCCTTTGCGAATTTGGCGGCTCTTTGCATCGCCTGGCCACTTATATTGGCCAAAAAACTGGTTGCGTTGTCGATTGGTGTCATTGTATTCAAGTTCGCGATATTGGGTTGGATTATCAATATAGTGGTCACCGGAAAATACCTCAGTGTTGGGTGGTTTGCGGTGGGCCTCGGACTTGTTATTGCCAGTGTGCTGGCAACTTCAGTAAAAGTCTCTCGAACCCAAAATGCCGAAGAGCCTCTCCCTATCGAAGAATCTCGTGATTGAGCGGCTCCTAAAGAAAAGAGTGTTGAAGTGAAAAGCCACTTTACCTGGTTCGACCTGCTCCACATCGATCACCACTACTCAGCGGTAGCGGGTTCTATCCTCGCGACGATCTTGATCGTCCTCCTCAGCTTGATCGCTCGTGCCGCTCTCGGAAAAGGCGAAGCCGCGATTCGCCCGGCCGGAAAATTCTCGATCAAAGGTTTCTTCGAAATGTTCGCTGAGTTCATGGCCGGCGTTGTCGACATGGTTCTCGGTCATCACGGAAAGAAAATGGTTCCCCTCTTTGGCGCCATCTTCTTCTACATCGCCTTCAACAACTTGATGGGTTTGATCCCGGGTCTCCCTGCTCCGACTGCGAACATCAACGCAGCGTTGGCTCTCGGACTCTTCTCGTTTGTTGCTTACAACGTCTTTGGTTTCGCTCATGCTGGCTGGCACTACTTGCAGCACTTCATGGGACCGATCTGGTGGATGGCTTGGTTGCTCCTCCCGATCGAATTGATCTCGAACTTTGTACGTCCCTTGAGCTTGGGTATCCGTCTCAGCGTTAACATGCAGGCGGACCACACCATTCTCGGAACATTCATCGACCTCACGAAGGTCGTCGTCCCGGTGATTTTCTACGGGATGGGAACGTTTGTATCTCTGCTACAAGCGTTCGTCTTTACGATGCTTTCAATGGTTTACGTCATGATGGCCACGGCCGATGACCACTAAACCCAAAACACCACAAGAGGATAAAATGAAAAAGGTTCTTCTCGCTCTCGCGACTTTGATGGCAGCTGCTCCCGCAATGGCTCAAGATGCTACTGTTAACGCAAACGCATCTGGCACAATCGGCTGGGTTGCTCTCGGTATCGGTATCATGATGGGTCTCGCAGTTCTCGGCGGAACTCTCGGTCAATCGCGCGCTGCTTCGACAGCTCTCGATGGTATCGCTCGTAACCCTGCGGCTTCGGGCAAATTCACAGTTCCCTTGATCCTCTCGCTCGCCCTCATGGAATCGCTCGTTCTCTTCGCGTTCCTCATCGGTCTCTTCCTCCAAGGTTCTGTTTCGGCAGTTCTCGCACGAGTTGCAGGCTGATCTAAGATTCGTCTAACGACGATCAATTGAAAAGGCGAGTCCAAGTGGCTCGCCTTTTTGTTTTTTCTGGCTCTTCAAATCCAGTCCTGTAAATGTTGGCGGTAGAGATGAAGCAATCACGAACGCTCCTACTATTAGCTTTGGTAGTCCTCGTTTCTGTCGGCCTCTACTTCGCCTGGCAGCGCTACCTTTCCTTCAAAGTCGAAGGCGCGTCCGGAGCGACTGCAACGGATGAGCTGGCCTCCAACATTCCGCAGGTCGATGCGCCTGAACCTAGCGAGGCGATCGACGTTGAGATGGATCTCTATCTCGGATCACTCGATACCGATAAAAAGACCGTCCGTTTTCGTTCAAGCTTTCAATATCCAAAAGGGCATGAGCTTTGGGTTCGCACCGGCACGCATGAGCCGGTAAAAGCGTCGGTCGTGAGTGCAGATGCAATCGTCTATGAAGGCGAAACCTGCACGATCAGCACGAATGACGACCGAGCAGAGCCTCGCTACGACGTCGTTCTAAATCTCTCGGCACCTTTGCCAGCAGCGCAGGAAACTTTGGGAACTGACGTTTTGGTTCTCAAAAAATCCGCGCCTGGCGGCAAAGTCCCGAAGGCAACAATGTTTGACGTTGCGACTCTCTCGCCCGCACTCCGAAAGCAGCTTGAGGCTGAATCACTCAAGGCTCTTCAAGAATCGCTCAAAGAGGAGCAGAAACGCGGGAACCCCTCCCCGTTTCGGGATCAAGAAGAGCGAGTCATCAGCGGGAAGATGGATGGAGTTACTTCTAACTTCACGTACCAGCGTTTCGTGATCGACGAGAATCGAGAATTGGTGCGTGCCTACGGTGAGTGGCAGTTCCAAGGAAAAGTGTTCGCGTTGCTTGCCGTCGATTTCAGTTTAAACGGTGGAAAAATCGAAGCGCGGGATCCCGATGATCAAGTTCTCGCGTTCATGCGCTTACCTGAATTTGAATCGGTCGATGATTGGTCACTCAAAAGACTCTTCCGTTACCGCGGCATCTTCGATGCTAATGGCGACGGAAAGGCCGAGATCCTGCGTGAGTCTTGGGGTTATGAATCGAGCGCCATGAGTCTTCATCCCGTTACGGAAGAAGGCCTCCTTTCTCAGAAGGCCATCTTCGAAGAAGACTGCGGACTTTAATGAAGCGCTGGCATCACGGTCTTTAGGAACTTCGCGGTCTCGCTTCGCGTGCTCTTAGCGACTTGTTCCGGCGTTCCGACACTTACGATCTCACCACCCGCACGGCCACCATCGGGACCGAGATCAATCACATGATCCACAGACTTAACCACGTCGAGATTGTGCTCAATCACGAGCACGGTGTTTCCTTGAGTAACCAACTCTTGAAGAAGCTCGATGAGCTTTGCGATATCCGCAAAGTGCAAACCGGTTGTCGGCTCATCAAGAATGTAGAGCGTTTTTCCGGTGCCACGTTTTGAAAGCTCTTTGCTGAGTTTCACGCGCTGAGCTTCACCACCGCTCAAAGTCGTCGAGCTTTGACCCAGGGTCATGTAGTCTAGACCGACTCGGTGAAGCGTCTCGAGCTTCCGGCGAATCGCCGAGTGGTTCTGGAAGAAGTCGAGAGCTTCTTCTACGCTCATACCGAGAACATCCGCGATGCTCTTCTCTTTATAACGAATCGCTAGCGTTTCACGGTTGTAGCGTTTGCCGTTACAGACGTCACAGTGGACGAAAACGTCTGACATGAAGTGCATCTCGACGCGAATCATGCCGCCACCTTGGCAGTTTTCGCACCGTCCACCTTTGACGTTGAAGCTGAAGCGTCCCGGAGCGTAACCACGCACTTTCGAATCCGGCAGGGCCGCGAACAGATCTCGAATGAGCGGGAAAAGGCCCACGTAAGTAGCCGGAGTCGAACGCGGAGTGCGACCGATCGGATTCTGGTTGATGTCGATGACTTTATCGATGTGCTCAAGGCCCGAAATGGACTTGTACGGAGAGATCTCCCACTTCGCATTGTAGAAGTGGTTCGACAAAATCCGGTACAAGGTATCCATAATCAAAGTCGATTTACCAGAGCCCGAAACGCCAGTCACCGCGGTGAACGTGCCCAACGGTATTTCAAGTGAGACGTCTTTTAGGTTGTTACCACTCGCACCTTTCAGCGCGATCTTCAAACCGTTACCCTTGCGACGCTCTGGAGGAATCGGAATTTGTAAGGCACCAGAAAGGTACCGGCCCGTAACGCTTTCTTTGACGTCCTCGATCTCCTTTGGAGTACCGGCAGCAATCACCTGCCCGCCCAGAACGCCGGCGCGAGGACCAATATCGATGATGTGATCGGCCGAGCGGATCGTGTCTTCGTCATGCTCAACCATCAGGATCGTGTTACCGAGCTCACGGATATCCCGAAGAATATCGAGCAAACGATGATGATCGCGAGGATGAAGCCCAATGCTCGGCTCGTCGAGAACATACAAAACACCCACGAGCGATGAGCCCACTTGAGTGGCGAGACGAATCCGCTGGGCTTCACCGCCTGAAAGTGTACGTGTAGGTCGATCAAGGCTCAGGTAGCCAGTGCCGACGCGAATCATGTACGTCAGTCGCGAATCGATCTGCTTCAAAATTTTTTCGGCGATGACTTGGCTTCGCTGGGCCCATTCACTTGTACGTAGTGTTTCGCGTAAATCAGAGGCCGCAAGTGACGCGAGCTCGGTGATGGCTTTGCCAGCGATCAAAACATTGCGCGGAGCTTCGCTCAAGCGAGTGCCCTTACATTCGGGACAAGCGCGAATCGCGAGGTTATCGATTTCGCCTTCGTCGTCTTCTTCAGTTTTGTGCGCGATCGATTCGGCAACACGATACTTAACATTCGTGACCGTTCTAGGTTCATCGCCAGATTGATATTCGCTTGTTTCTGTCTCTTCGATGTCGATCGTACCGAGACCATTACAAGTTTTGCACGCCCCGCGAGGGTTGTTGAAGCTGAAGAAGCGAGGTTCGATCTCGGGGAAGCTGAAACCACAAACAGGACAAGCCGAGTAAATCGAATAAGCCTTGCGATCTCCGTTTGTCTTTTCAACGACGACTCGACCGTTTCCGTGCTGAAGTGCCGTGTGAACGCTTTCGGCTAAACGCGAGCGCACGCCGTCTTTGATGACGACTTTATCGATCACAATATCGATGTCGTGCGCCTTTGTTTTCGCGAGCTTTTTTGCTTTGTCGAGATCGATGTAAGCCCCGTCGACTTTCGCCGACACAAAGCCGCGCTTCAGAAATTTTTGGAAGTCGTTGAGAAACTCCCCTTTTTTACCTTGAGCAAACGGCGCCAAAATTATCAGGCGCGCTCCTTGGCCCATTTTCTCGATGTCCGAGATGATTTGATCAGGTGTTTGACCAGCCACGGGAACTTTGTGAACAGGACAATGAGCAACGCCGACCTTCGCGTACAAAAGGCGAAGGTAGTCGTAAACCTCGGTGACCGTGCCGACCGTCGATCGCGGATTCAATCCCACAGATTTCTGATCGATCGCGATCGCCGGCGAAAGACCGACGATCGAATCCACTTCGGGTTTTTTCAATTTATCGAGGAAGTTACGCGCATAGGTCGAAAGAGAGTCGACGTAGCGTCGTTGGCCTTCGGCATAAATCGTATCGAAAGCGATGCTCGATTTACCGGAACCAGAAAGACCGGTGATGACGGTGATTTTATTCCTCGGAATTTCGACCGTGACGTTTTTCAGGTTATGCTCGCGAGCTCCCCTGACTCGAATCCCTTCGAATTCCTCCGGCTTCATCCGTCATCCCTTCTCGTTGTGTAGACTCTCTCTTCTCTGCTTCGGCGTGAATCAGAGAAGCGGATTTACGATGCTTTCGATTTCGCCCTGAATGCGCTTGAGTCCTTCTTGTGTCGAGCTCTCGAAACGAAGAACCAAAACGGGTTGCGTGTTCGATGCTCGTGCCAGCGCCCAGCCGTCGCGGTAGCTGATGCGAATTCCGTCGATCAAGTTCACCTTGTAATCGGCGGTGTCACGAGAATAGATCGAGCGCAGTTTTTCCACAATGGAGCGCTTCTTATCTTCGGTCGTGTCGATGCGGATCTCCGGCGTGTTGAACGCAGGCGGGAATCCTTCGAGAAGTTCGCGAGGAGATTTACCGCTGCGACCGATCGCCTCGATCATGCGAAGACCTGCATAAAGAGCGTCATCGTAGCCGTAGTTGCGATCCGCGAAGAAAACGTGACCTGAAAGCTCACCACCAAAAGGCGCTTTCTCTTCTTTGATCTTCGTTTTGATCAAGCTGTGGCCCGTCTTCCACATAACTGGGTGACCACCGTGCTTCTTGATGTCGTCGTAAAGACGATCCGAGCACTTCACGTCGCCGATGATCTTTGCGCCGGTTTTCTCTTTCAAAATCGCGCGGCTTACGATGACCATGAGTTCATCACCGGGGAGATAATTCCCTTCGTTGTCGACAACGCCGATACGGTCTGCGTCTCCGTCGAAACCGATCCCGATCTGTGCTTTGTGCTCAAGAACGGCTTTCTTAAGATCCTTCAAGTTCTTCTCTACAGTCGGATCTGGGTGATGGTTGGGGAAGCGTCCATCTGGTTCCTCAAAGAGGAAGATCGGCTTAAGGCCAACAGCTTCGTACAAACGACGAACGATGCAACCAGCAGCGCCGTTACCGCAGTCGACGACGACTTTGACGGGCGGCATGTTTTTGAACTCTTCTTTGTAGCGTGCAACGTAGTCGTCGAAGATATTGAAAGTCGTGTACGCGCCCTGACCTTTTGCGTACTCACCTTTCTCCATGATCTTGCGAAGATTTTGAATTTCCTCACCGTAGATCGTCGTCTTGCCGACCGACACTTTGAAGCCGTTGTAATCGGGAGGATTGTGGCTTCCTGTGATCATGATGCCGCCCGCAGGGTTATCAAGGCTGAACATCGAGAAGTAAGAAATCGGCGTCGTTACGAGACCCAGGAAGATAACTTTCGCGCCGGCGCTTTGGAGGCCTTCTGCCATCGCTTTTGAAAGCGAAGGGCTCGAGAGACGCGCATCATGGCCGAGAGTCACAACAGGGCTTTTGGGAGCTCCACGCTCAACGAGATAAGTGACGAAGGCCTGACCGAGGCCGAAAGCAAACTTCTCGTCGAAGTCTTTTTGATAAACCCCGCGAATATCATACTCGCGGAAGATCTCAGCATTGATCATCTCAAGGTCTCCTTTGAAGGACGCTAGTTGGTGTGGCGTCCGAATGTCTTATGGGATCCGCAGGATGGAGCGGATCAGAAGGTCAGAACAGCGGAAGATTTGCACAATCGGACGGCCCATTCAATCGCAAGCGTCATGGAACTTGCGTCGGCCTTGTTCTTGCCAAAAATGTCCTTGGCCGTGCCGTGGTCCACGCTCGTCCGTACGAACGGCAAACCTAACGTTACGTGTATACCGGATTCTTGGCCGTGAATCATTTTGAAAGGTATTAAGCCTTGATCATGATAGTTCGCTAAATAGACGGAATAGCGTGACCAGTTTTCTTTAAAGAAAGCAGCGTCAGGTACTAAGGGACCTTCGATCTTCAGGCCCTTCTCGCGCATGGCCTCCATGACGGCGCGATGGACCTTTTCTTCGGTGGAGCCAATTAGGCCTTCTTCTCCCGCATGAGGATTGAGCCCTAAAAGCGCTATTGGCTTTGAGGCTGATTTTTTATCAAGCACTTGCCGTAGCTGATCCGTCGCCCGTAACGCCCTTTCTAATCGCGCTGGCGTTAAATGCGAATGGATCTCTTCGATAGGCACGTGGCCCGTTGCGAGGACGACATTGAACTTATCCCCGATAAAGCCCATGAAGAGCTCTTTTGATCGGCTGACCCGCTTAAGGATGCCTGTGTGCCCCATATCCTTAAAGCCAGCTGATGCGATCGCCGTTTTCGAGAGGGGTGCCGTCACCATCGCGTCGATGTGACCGAAGTGGCTAGCTTGAGCACTCGTCTCGACCCAAACGGGTGGCGGTAAATTTGAAGAAATATCGACAAGCTGCTTGTGTGAATCAGGTGCCGCTTTCAGAGCCTCAGGCCAGGTGTTGACGGTGAGCCGTTTGAAGGCCCGATCTATCAAGCTGAGATGTTTGGTGGGGCAGACCGGCGAGCGCCAAAGGTAGAATTGAACACCGGGCAGTGGCTTTAGTTTTGCGAGCGCCTTTGCGGTCACTTCGGTTCCGATCCCGTCGGCATCACCCGTGGTGATCGCAATCCGCAAAGGCTGTTTGGGCTTTTTATCGCCTTCGCTCACTTCGCGTTGATCCTCACGAAAGCTTCTTGGCGAATTTGCTCAAGCCACGATTGGAACTGCTTCTTGTAAGCTTGTTCGTAGAGACTTGCGCGAATCTGTTCACGATCTTTTTCGGTGCGCGGATCGGCGATCAAACGCTTCTTCGTCACCTTCACGATGTGGAATCCACCGCGCGTAGGCAGAACACCTGAATTTTCGCCAGCGTTCAGCTTTTGAACCGCCGTCTCAAGTTCTTTCTGAAGTTCTCCCGTTTTGAAAACGCCGAGGAGACCCCCTTGTTCGAACGCAGGATCTTCGCTCAGCTCAGGGGCGAGCTTCTCGAAGTTGCCACCGTCGTTGAGTCTCTTCAGAGCTTGTTCGGCACGGGCTTTCGCAGCAGCGGGTCCACCTTTTTCATTCTGGAAGTAGATGTGTGATAGCGTGTACTCGTAAGCCTGGTCCTTGATGCCGCCCTTGGCCGTCGAATACGCCGCGATGACGTCGTCTTCCGAGATCTTGATTCGCGACGTGATGGCTTTTTCAATCAGGCTCTGACGCTCTAAACCCGTTTTGATGAAGTCTTGGTACTGAGAGAAGCTGACGCCTCGCTCTTGGAGAGCCGCTTTGAGCTCATCGCGATTGACGTTGTTTCTCTTCGCGATCGCACGAATTTCTTGCTCCACCCGCTCGATCGGAACCGCAAGACCTTGTTTTTTAACTTCGGAGTCGATCACCTTCTCGTCGATAAGTTTTTGAAGGAGCTTTTCGCGATCCTTCAAGAGCGCTTCTTTTGTCGCTTCATCGGGAATCAACAGATCATCGGTGAGTCCGCCCGTGCGCAGACGATCGGCGTACTTTGTGACATCCGTTTGCGTGATCAAGTCGTCGTTTACAATCGCGACGATACGTTCAACGATCTCGGCTTGTGCGGACGCAGTCGCAATGACGATGCAAGCTCCCCAAAAAGTTCGACCAAGAAAACTTGTAATTTGGGATTTACGCATCAGGACCCCCGTGTTGTTACCTTGATCGCCCGAATGACCGCGTCGTTCCGACGAACCGAAGATTTGCGAACTTGCTCTTCTAGCCACACGCTAAAAGCTTGTTGCGCTTTCGTCTCCATCAATCGCGCCCGTATCTTAGCTTTGGCTTCTGGGAAACTCAAACGCGACTCTGGCTCTTTTTTCAACACCTCATAGATGTGATAGCCATAAGGGCTTTTGAGAATCTTGCTTCGAGCACCCACGTTCATTTTAAACGCTTGATCGAACACCTCGAGTGTTCCCTTTTCGAGCCACCCAGTGTCACCGCCATTTGTTCCCTCAGGAGCTACCGAGAATTTCTTAGCTAGGGCTGCTAAGTTTCCGCCTGCCATCAGCTCATCCATGATGCGCTTGGCGTCATCTTCTTTCTCCAGAACAATCTGCCTCAAACGAATGCGCGCGGCCTGCTGAAATTGGAGTTTGTTCGCTTCGTAGTAGGATTTCAGTTCCGATTCTGGAATCTCGGGAATGCTGGCCGTGACGTTTGCGAAAATCTTCTTTTGCAAAAGGCTCAGCTCGAGATCGTCTTTCCACTTATCCAACGGCATGTTCTCGTCGGCTAAAGCACGGCGGAAGGCAAAGTCGTCAGGATACTTCGAACGAACATCCGCCACCTGGGCTTCGAGTTCTTCCTTCGTAACCTTGATGGAATGTTTCTCGGCGTAGTCGCGAGCGATTCCTTCGACGATGAACGCTTGAACGGTTTCCTCTTTCACGCGATCAAGATTGTTCTCATCTTTCGCGTAGAGAGCGTCATAGTTTTTGAGTCGGAGCGCTAAGCGATCTGCGAACTCTTTGGTCGTCACGTTCTCGCCGTTGACCGTGAGGACCGGTTTGTCGAGAACAGCACGCTCTTGAGAAAAGCAACCTGCCGTCATCGTTGCGCTTGAAAGGGCCAAGAAAGTAAAAACGAGGGCGCGTAGGCCCTCGTTCAAAAATCGAAAGTTTGTAAGCACGTCTAGCTCTCTTCGTTTCTAAAAATCCCTCAAGGGCCAAGGCCCCGAATGATCATTTTACGAGGGCCTTGTTCACCTTAACGGGATACTGCTTTTTCAAACGGGCAAAGTAGTTATCAAAGATCTCTTTGCGTTTTTCATCGAACACAGCGGCGCGAATCTGCTGTTTGTTCGCATCCGCATAGCCGCGACGGCCTGTTACCTTGATGATGTGGAAGCCGTACTGAGTTTCCACAAGGCCTTTGAGTTCTCCCACTTTCATCGCAAGGGCCGCGTTGTAGTACGAAGGCATCAAAGTGACTTTGCTTTGCCAGCCAACGTCTCCGCCCGTGCGTTTTGAGAGGACATCGTCCGTGTAGAGACCGACGAGTTCTTCAAAAGGCCGTTTGCTTTTTTTGACTTCTTCGAAGATCTCGGTCGCACGATCACGAGCTGCTTTCTTTTGCTCTTCGTTCGCGTCGGGACGGAACTCAATCAAAATATGGCTCGTGCGAACCTCAGGATACTTTTGGTAGTAAGCCTGCATCTCTTTGTCGGTGACCTTGATATCCGCAACGCTCTTACCGAGTTCTTTCTCGATGAGGCCTTTGTAGATCTCCTGGCGAATGCGCTCTTTTACGATCGCATCGTCTTGAACACCTTTCTTCGCCGCCTCTTGTAGACCCATTTCGTAACGGATCAAATCCTCGAGGAAAATTTCCTTCGTGGGAGGATTCAGAGTTTGCTTGAGAACCTCTTCGTATTTGTCGTTGAGTTCTTTGACGGTGATGTTCTTCGTGCCGACGGCAGCGACGACATCGTCTGCGTGCGCGGAGACACTCAACAGAAGTCCCAGACATGCCATCGTCAGGGAAACGGAAATCTTCCGGATCATAGGCAACCCCTTAATATTCCTTGGGAGAGTTACCATTTAGGCTAACAGCGCCTCTAGGGCGCCGCAATAAGATTGGAGGCCTGTTGCCCTGCATTAGCTAGAGCCTCTTCAAGCCTTTTAGCGAGGTCAGGATCCCGACTATCGGCCTCACGTGCGACGGCAGGCAGACCTTCGCCCCACACGACAACAACGCGAGCGAAGGGAAGCGGAAGAAACGTTTTGTTCCACGCTTTTTCAAAGACGTGTTTGCGATCGGCCGCGACGGCAATTGGATAAATCGTACCGTTGGTTACTTTCGAGATCTCGAACACGCCGGGCTTTACGCGGTGATAAGGACCCTTCGGTCCGTCGACGGCAACGCTAGGGCGCCAACCGTCGCGCGACAGACGAATGATACCTTTTAAAGCCGAAGCACCGCCGCGCGTACTTGAGCCTCGCGACGTTCTCGCGCCGAAGCGACGGATGATGGCGTCCATTAATTCGCCGTCTTTACTTGTCGAGACCATGGCAGCCGCTTTGTAGCGACCAAGTAAATACAAGATACCGAGCTCATCGCCATGCCAGTGCGCGAAGACCATCGGTTCTTTGTTTGCGAGTGCTTTTTTGAGAGAGGCGGATTCGATGACCCGAATCCGCCACGTCAGCTTCAGAGAGCTATAGACGAGAAAGAGTAGCCAAGGAAGAACGTGCCTGCGCAGCATGTTCGCTCAGTGTTGCAGGAGCTTTTTGAATTCCTGCGTGAGCAACGGAACGACTTCCGTCACGTCGCCAACGATGCCGTAGCTTGCCTTTTGGAAGATCGGCGCGTTTGCATCTTTGTTGATGGCAACAACGACTTTGCTGCCGCTCATGCCGGCCAAGTGCTGGATCGCACCCGAGATACCGCAAGCGATGTAAAGTGTAGGGGCAACGGTTTTACCCGTCTGACCGACTTGCATGCTGTGCGGAACCCAACCTGCATCAACAACGGCACGAGACGCACCAACCGTCGCGCCGAGAACTTCGGCGAGATCTTCGAGCATCTTGAAGTTGGCGGGCTCTTTCATTCCGCGACCGCCGGAGACGATCACGTTCGCCTCAGACAAGTCGAGCTTGTTGGATGCGCCTTTGACGACTTCTTTGATGATCGTTTTCAGATCTTTAACGGGAGCCTTGATCTCCTCAACTGTCGCTGTCTTCGCGGCCGAAGCCGGAGTGACCACGAGTTGGTTCGGGCGAGTGAGAACGATTTTGATCGGGCTGTTTTCGAAAGCGACTTCCGCCGTGCACTTGCCGGCGTACATTGGGCGACGTGCTTTCACGTCGCCAGAGCCGCTGATCTCAAGCTCCGTGCAATCGCTAGTTACACCCGTGTTCAATCTTGCAGCGACACGAGGAAAGAGGTCGCGACCCAAGGTCGAGCTCGACGCCAGCACAACTGCGGGCTTCTTCGAGTTCAAAACGTTGGTGACGGCTTCGGTGAAAAGCTCGGGATTGTATTTATCGAAAGCGGCGTCGTCTCCGAGGAGAGCTTCGTCAACACCCTCTTTTCCGAGAGCGTCGGCAAGACCCTTAGCGCCGGAGCCAAGCGCAAGCGCTTGAACTTTCAACCCGGATTTACGTGCTGCCGAGAGAAGCTCGAGCGCGCTTTTTTTCAACTGACCGTTGGCGAATTCGGTGAAAACTAGAACGGATGCCATCGTTACTCCCTCTTAGATGACTTTTGCTTCTTCGCGAAGAAGCTGAGCCAAAGTGCGCGCTTGCTCGGCGGAATCACCAGCGATCATCTTTACGGCTGGTTTTTCCGGAGGCATTTGATAATTTTTGAACTTCACGCGAACGTCCGCAGCGCTTGCGCCGGTGGCGTCGAGGGTGAGTTCTTTGATCGGTTTCTTTTTCGCTTTCATGATGCCCGGCAAGCTCGCGTAGCGAGGCATGTTGAGGCCTTTGTTCGCAGCAACCACTGCGGGTCCTTGCAGCTGAACGATCTCGCGAGAACCGCCTTCGGTTTCGCGCTCGGCTACAGCTGAACCGTCGGTCACCTCAAGTTTCGAAACGACAGTCGTGTGCGGAACGCCGAGGAATTCAGCAACCATCTGGCTCACGCTCGAAGCGTTGTCGTCGATGGCGAGCTTACCGGTCAGGACGAGTTTGAATTCGCCACCCTCAGCTTTGATTGCGCCCGCAAGTGCTTTCGCCGTTGCTGATGGATCGAGGTCTTCGGGGCCGTCGATGACAATAGCATCGTCTGCGCCCATGGCGAGTGCCGTACGCAACGATTCAACGACGCGCGTTTTTGGACCGAGGCTTACGACGGTCACGTTTGTCGCCTTGCCGCCTTCTTTCATTTTGATCGCTTCTTCGACGGCAAACTCATCATAGGGATTCATGACCCACTTCACGCCGGCCGGATCGATTCCGCTCGCATCGGCTTTGAGTTTGATTTTCGTTTCCGTGTCGGGAACCTGCTTGATGCACACAAAGACTTTCATAAAGACCTCGCTTGAACCTCTTATGTCAGAGAACCTACCGAGAAGCAAAAGAAGCAAAAGGCTTCCACAAAAATTTAGAGCATCGGCTCGCGCTCCCTGCGGCGCGAAAAATTTTGCTGAACTCGTTGAATCTTCTTTCTTGAATTCAGTGGAATGACATGGACAGCGGGCGTCGGCGGGAGTAATTGATAAGATATTGAAAGTGCTTGTTTCCGCACTGTTTTTCTTTCTCCGAGCGGCCCCGCTTTGCGCTTGTTTCGGAGTCGTAACAATCTGGTTTGAAGCTCCCCTTGTGAGTTAAAAGCCAGGCGTGTTGGCGGATGGTGTGATTCAGACCAGAGGATTGCCTTGCGGGCGCTGGTCTCAGCACCAAGAGAGACATCGGATGAGGAAGGTTAGGTAACTGAACGTGGGATATCTGAAGTCAACTATCGGCCAGAAGCAGATCATGGGTATAACGGGCCTTGCTTGGGCTTTGTTCGTACTCAGCCATATGATCGGGAACTTGCTCATTTTTGCGGGACCCGATGCGTACAACAAGTACAGCTACGCGATCATTTCCAATCCGCTGCTCTACGTAGCGGAAGCAGGTCTAGTGATCACTTTGCTCTTGCACGTCTGGAAGGGTTTTGCGCTCACCATTGGCCGTAACAAGGCACGCCCGGTGAAGTACGCGATGCCCACGAACAACGATAAGTCGGCCCGCTTCCAATCGCGCTTCATGATCTTTCACGGGTCCCTTCTCCTCGTATTTATCGTGCTTCACATCGCGGCCTTCAAGTACGGACCCGGCGAAGCGGAAGGTTATCTGACGACGATTAACGGCATCGAGATGCGCGACTTGCATCGCCTAGTGGTCGAGCGATTCCAGAATGCGGGCTTTCTCGCTTTCTACGCTTTGTGCATGGTTGGCGTGGGTCTCCACTTGAGCCACGGTTTTTATTCTTCGTTCGCATCGCTCGGAATTTATCATCCGCGCTTTTCGCCGCTTTTGAGCAAGTTCGGTTACCTGTACGCGGCGCTGATCGCGCTCGGCTTTATCGCTCCGCCCATCTACGTTTTCATCGCGCGCTGACGACATTGTTTGTTGATTGAAAGAGGGTTTTAAAATGGCACTCGACTCAAAAATCCCAGGCGGTCCTCTCGAAACCAAGTGGGAGAAGCACAAATTCGAGATGAAGCTGGTCAACCCAGCGAACAAACGTAAGCACACGGTTATCGTTGTCGGCACGGGCTTAGCTGGTGCTTCGGCTTCGGCGACTCTCGGTGAGCTTGGTTACAACGTAAAAACTTTCTGCATCCACGAGTCCCCTCGCCGCGCGCACTCGATCGCTGCGCAGGGTGGGATCAACGCCGCGAAGAACTATCAAAACGACGGCGACTCCGTTTATCGCCTCTTCTACGATACGGTAAAGGGCGGCGACTTCCGCGCACGCGAGGCGAACGTTTATCGACTTGCGGAAATTTCTCCGAACATCATCGACCAGTGCGTAGCGCAAGGCGTTCCATTCGCGCGTGAGTACGGCGGAACTCTCACCAACCGTTCGTTCGGTGGTGCGCAAGTTTCACGGACATTCTACGCCAGCGGTCAAACGGGCCAGCAGCTCCTCATCGGCGCCTACCAGTCGATGATGAGACAAGTTCACGAAAAATCCGTTACGCTCTACTCGCGTCGTGAAATGCTCGATCTCGTTCTTGTTGACGGCGTCGCACGCGGGATCATCACGCGGAACCTCGTAACCGGTGAGATTGAATCTCACGCAGCCGATGCGGTCATTCTCGCGAGCGGCGGTTACGGGAACGTCTTCTATCTCTCGACGAACGCGAAACTCTCGAACGTCACGGCTGCATGGCGCGCACACAAAAAAGGCGCGTACTTCGCGAACCCTTGCTATACGCAAATTCACCCGACGTGCATTCCGGTTTCGGGCGACTATCAATCAAAGCTGACATTGATGTCGGAATCGCTCCGTAACGATGGACGCGTATGGGTTCCGAAGCAAAAGGGCGACAAGCGCCCACCCGAACAAATTCCCGATAACGAGCGCGATTATTATCTCGAGCGCATCTACCCGAGCTTCGGGAATTTGGCGCCACGTGATGTGAGCTCACGTCAGGCGAAATTCCGCGTCGACGAAGGCCGCGGCGTAGGGCCGACAGGCATGGCGGTTTACCTCGACTTCCGCGACGGTATTCAGCGTCTCGGTGAGAAAGTGATCGCCGATCGTTACGGCAACCTTTTCCAAATGTACGAAAAGATCACCGGCGACGATCCGTACAAAGTTCCGATGCGAATCTTCCCTGCTGTTCACTACACGATGGGTGGTCTCTGGGTTGATTACAATTTGATGAGCAACATTCCCGGTTTGCACGTTCTCGGCGAAGCCAATTTCTCCGACCACGGTGCTAACCGCTTGGGCGCTTCGGCCCTCATGCAAGGTTTGGCGGATGGTTACTTCGTCATTCCGTACACGATCGGCCACTTCCTCGCGAGCACAAAGCTCCCGAAAATCGATATCAATCACGACGCTTTCAAAGCGGCGAAGGCCGAAGTCGAGCAACGTATGCAGAAGTTGATGACGATCAAGGGCTCGCGCAGTCCCGACGATTTCCATCGTCAACTCGGCCACATCATGTGGGACAAAGTCGGCATGTCGCGAAACGCGAAAGGCCTTCAACAAGCGATCACTGACATTCGTAAGCTCAAAGAAGAGTTCTGGCAGAACCTGCGGATCATGGGCGATGCGAATTACATTAATATGGAGCTCGAAAAAGCTGGCCGCGTGGCTGACTTCTTGGAGCTTGGCGAGCTGATGGCTCACGATGCGCTCGAAAGAAACGAATCGTGTGGTGGCCACTTCCGGGAAGAGTTCCAAACTCCCGATGGCGAGGCTCAACGAGACGATGCGAACTTCTGTTACGTCTCAGCATGGGAGTGGGGCGGCGCCAAGACGGCTCCCGTCCTCCATAAGGAAAACCTCGAGTTCGAGCGCGTAAAACTCGCAACTCGCAGCTACAAGTAAGACGAGAGGACGAAGCAAATGGGTGGCACAGGGAACAAAACAATCAATCTCAAGCTTCGCGTTTGGCGCCAACGGAATGCGAACGAAAAAGGCCATTTCGACGACCTCGACGCCCAGAACATCAGTACGGACGCGTCGTTCCTCGAGATGCTCGACATCGTCAATGAACGTCTCATTCGCGAAGGAAAAGATCCGATCGCCTTCGACCACGACTGTCGAGAAGGAATCTGCGGCTCTTGTTCGATGACAATCAACGGGAACCCCCACGGGCCCGAACTCGGCACGGCAACTTGCCAGTTGCATATGCGTCGATTCAACGACGGCGACACTGTTGTTGTGGAACCCTTCCGCGCCCGCGCGTTCCCGATGATCAAAGATCTTTCGGTGGATCGTACAGCTCTTGACCGCATCATTGCGGCAGGTGGCTACATCTCCGTGAACACCGGTAATGCGCCAGACGGAAACGCAACGCCGATTCCGAAGGTCAACGCGGATGAAGCTTTCCACGCGGCAGCGTGTATCGGTTGTGGTGCTTGCGTCGCGGCTTGCGTGAACTCTTCGGCGATGTTGTTTACTGCGGCGAAGGTGGGTCACTTGGCTCGCGTCCCGCAAGGAAACGTCGAGCGAAATGAGCGCGTGCTCAATATGATGAAGACAATGGAAGAAGCCGGTTTCGGTCATTGCAGCAACACGGGCGCTTGCTCGTTAGCTTGTCCGAAAGAAATCAGCTTCGAAAACATTGTGTTAATGAATAGAGAGTTTGCAAAAGCGTCCATAAAACGGCGCGACTAAACAAAAAGAGCGAAAGCTCGTTCGGCCGGGGGTGAGTTCACTTTTCCCCCGGTTGACAGAAATCCCCGCCTCGGCTTCATTAGCCGTTCTGAATACTCAAAAAGAGATTTGCGTGAGTTCGCGTATTCGATCTCTGTGGAAAAAGCCGTTAGCATTTTTCACTCGCTCCCTTGCTTTGAACCAGTAAGACAGTCGACCTCCAATCATCTCGATCGAACCGATTGATAAACTCAGAAATTTTGCTGCTTATTCTCGCGACTGAGCCCTTTTGCCATTGCGGCTCAAGTAAACCTGGCGATACGCTTTACCTCGGAAGGCGTAAACCTAACCAATAACTAAAGATTTCTTTTGGCTGAGAGCGACGTGCATTGGCGCTTCGCCGCTAGCTACTAATGAATGACTCTAAGGAGGGGGAACCATGAGTCGTATGGAAAAGACATCTGTGGGTCGTGGGGCGATCCGCATTGCTTTTGCTGTGTTTGCAGTTGGTCTCATCAACGGAGCGCATGAGGCGCAGGCAGCGCCGAAGAAGGGTGCTAAGCCCGTTGAAGTCGTACCGGGACAATTCGTTGTTCAATTGAAGCGCGATCGCGCTTACTTCAACCAAGCGGAACTTGAGCGCCGCATGGGCGGAAAGATCGTCGACGAAGTTCGTCCTGATATGATCGTTCTTCAGCGCGCAGGCCGAGAAAATCCGAAAGCGGTAGCTCGGTCGCTACGCTCGCTCTCGGAAGTCAAAATCGCAGAACCTAACTTCATCTTCCGCATCATCGGCGCGCCGAACGATACGGACTATCAAAAGCTCTGGGGTCTGAATAACAACGGCGGACTCGACAGCGAAGGTACGCGTGGTTTGAAAGGTCTTGATATCAGCGCTGAGCGTGCGTGGGAAATCCAGCGCGGTTCAAAAGATGTCATCGTAGCCGTGATTGACACGGGTGTGGATTACACGCATCCCGAACTCGCTAACAATATGTGGAAGAACGAAGCTGAAGCTTCGGGGCAACCCGGCGTCGATGACGATGGCAACGGTTACATCGACGACGTTCACGGAATGAATTTCGTCACAGACAAAGGTGATCCTAAAGACGATAACGGGCACGGAACTCACTGCGCAGGCACGATCGGTGCGGAAGGCAATAACTCCGCAGGCCTCGTCGGTGTGAACTGGAACGTCAGCATCATGGCGATCAAGTTCCTTGATTCAAGCGGTGGCGGAACTCTCGCCAACGCGGTCAAAGCGATCGACTACGCGAAAAAATCGAAAGCAACGATCCTCTCCAACTCTTGGGGTGGCGCGATCGTTTCCGACATTCTTGAAAAAGCTGTGGAAGAAACTCGCGAAGCCGGAAAGCTCTTCATCGCGGCTGCCGGTAACGACGGTGCGAACAACGACAACGGCGGGACAGTTCCGGGCGGCTATCGCTTCGAGAACATTCTCTCGGTAGCGGCCGTGGATAACCGTGGTGAACTTGCTTCGTTCTCGAACTACGGAACTGCTTCCGTGCACGTCGCAGCTCCTGGCGTAAATATCGTGAGCACCGTGCTTCGCGGCGCTTACGACACGTACTCTGGAACTTCGATGGCGACTCCTCACGTGGCGGGCGTCGCGGCTCTTCTTCTCGCAAACGATCCGACGCTTACGTACGCGCAACTCAAAGAAAGGATCATGACGTCGGCCCGTCCGCTGAACTCGCTCAAGGGTAAGATTCAAACTGGCGCGATGCTCGATGCTTACTACGCGCTTTCGGGTGAGGCTCCGCCTGCTGATCCGAACGATCCTTCTATCTGGTCGGAGCGTGAAGAACGCCAACTCTCTTCGCCGCATCCTTATCCGGATAAAGCGAAAGAGCTCTATACGATCACGGTTCCTGGAGCTAAGCGGATTTCGGTTCACTTCTCGAAATTTGAAACTGAATCAAGCTACGACAAGGTTCACTTCCAAAACGCGAGCGGTGAGACGTTTGGAGTCTGGACAGGAACTCAGTCCGGCCGCTTCAGCCCGATCATCGATGGAGACACGGTTACTTTGATGCTCACATCCGATAGCTCAGTGAATGGTTACGGATTCGACGTCGATTACATCGCCTACGAAAAGTAAGCGAACAAGGAAATCGAAAATCTACTTCGCCGCCTCGGAGCCCCGAGTGCGGCGTTTTTGTTTTTTCTTGGGAGCTTCAGTTGAAGGAGGCGCTTCCGAATCAGAAACGTAGTGATTCTCGGCCAAGAACTTTTCGATTCGAAGATTCACGAAGTCAGGCAAATCGAGTTGCGTGCAGTGCGATCCGTAGGGAACGCGCAGGTATTGGCTACCGCGAATCTGTCGATGCATCTTCTCTTGGTGCGATCGCGGAGTAACGCCGTCTTTGCTTCCGCTGATGATCAACACCGGAACTTCGATGCGATCCAAAACCTGAGTGCCATCGTAAGTCATCATCTGATCAAAAAGTTTTATGAAGACATCCAGATCCATCGCCGCAACGCCGCGTGCGTAGACTTCGATGTCTTTCAAGCTCGTGAGACTCAGGTTGAAACCGCCAGCAAGTGAGCTCAATGGAATTGCAAGAGGGTTCGTGACTGCGAATTTCCAAATCGAAGATAACGTCGTCGGAATCGTGCGGTAGCCTTCTTTGAAAAGCTTGAACACGTGATCGACGACGTTCACGCCAAACATGCCTTTGATCGGATTCGACGCGAAACCGTTGATGAAAACCAGGTTCGAAACCGATTGGGGGAACATATCGTAAAACCGCAAGAGGATCTGAACGCCGTAGCTGTGTCCCCAAAAGGAAGCTTTCTCGATTCCGAGATGTTCCATCAATCCTTGCATGTCCCGGCAGATCGCATCGAGCGTGAGATTCTCGCGATTCGTAGGTGCTGGCGTTTTGTGATGGCCGCGGTAATCGAAAACGATCGTCTGATAGTTCTCAGAGAAGTAGCGAATTTGGTGAGTCCAATGATTGATCAAACACGCAATGCCGTAACAGAGAAAAACGGGTCGACCTTCACCACGCACTTCGTAGTAAATCGGGGTGCCGTCGAAGCTAACGAATGTTCCGGTTTTCTTTGCGATCTCGGTCAATCAAGTTCCCCGCAGCTTTCGTCGAACTCAGCCCAAATCGACCTGGATCTGGGTGTTTCTGACTTCTATCACATCTCCGTGCCGGAGGAACTCGCTCTCTACCCATTTGCCATTGAGTTTGACGTCTTTTTCAGACTCGTTTTTGAAAAGAACGCCCTGATGCTGGGGAATCAATTTAAAGCAAAGAGCCGGCGCTTCAGCCTCTTCAATTGCGAGATCGACGGAGTTAGCACCGATGAGCCGAGGTCCGTAACCAATCGTCCACTCGGTGCCGACTTGAACGCCCTTCGTGAATCGAAGTTTCAGAGGCGGATCGAACGCCGCGATTTCTTTTTTGACAACCTTCGCGTCGGACATGGCCTTTTTAGTGAGGTCGAGTACTGTGTCCCAGAACGTTCGGGTAACGGTCACGGCCATCACGGCCGTTGGAACGTCGGCATCGACGGCGGCTTCTTGAACGGAAACAATCTGGAAAAGAGTTCGCCCCAGGGTGAATTTGACTCCACCCTCTAATTTCAGCTCAAGTACACGGCCATTCTCGGTTTTGATTCCGTTGGAAGAGCCTAAATCCACGAGCCAGAAGTGATCGTCCGGCCGCTTTTCTACGGCGGCGTGTTTGCTGGAAACTTTGGAATCACGCACATTTAGGTCACCTTGGCGACGACCAATAATGAGCCCCGTCCGCACGGGCGTCCGGATTCCTTTCATCTCCCCTTCTAGGATTTCGATGTATAGCCGCATCTGTCATTTAAGTATGGCAGAGATTCCGGGCGACACAACGGTCCGGTGCTTGTCGGGTGCGTTACGACGTGGTATTCCTCTACGACTTTGAAACCGACCTAATCCTTGCTCCTGGCCAAAAAGCTGGGGGCTGGCAAACCGAAAGGACCATGTTACATGGCATTTGAACTCGAAGTTCGCCCGCATCTTCGACCCTACGAGGGCGTAATCCTCATTCACCCCGACGCTTCGGAAGACGAGCAAAAAGCTCTCTTCACGCGTAACAAATCGATCATCGAAGAGCAGTTCGGCGGTACCGTTCGTCACCTCGACACTTGGGGCAAGCGCAACCTCGCTAACCCGATCGAGAAGTTCAAAAAGGCGATCTACTTCCACACGACTTTCGAAGCAAATCCCCAGGCAATCGCCGAGCTTGAGCGCACAATGCGCATCAACGACCGCGTTGTCCGCTTCATGCACACACGTCTCGACGAAGGTACGGATCTCGTTGCTCACGTTGAGAACTTCAAAAAAGCACTCTCTGAAAGCGCAGCTCGCGAACGTGAACGCGAAGCTAAATTCCAAGCTCGCAAAGCAGCTATGCGCGGTGGACCCGGTGGTCGTCGTGACGATCGTCGCGGTGATGACGGCGGTGGCTTCCGTCGTGACGAAGGCGGCGGCGGTCCCCGTGGACGCGGTCCTGCTGGCGGCGGCTTCGACGCTGGTGAAGACGACGGTGGCGACGAAGGCTGAGGCCGGAGACAGAGCTAAGTGCTGAAATCTTCCTTTAAATACATTTCCCTGCTCGCGGCGAGCCTCTTGCTCTCGATGACTACGGTTGTCTTGGGCGCGCTCCCGATGCGTGTCATGCGCCGCTTGCACGGGCGTTTGCCGTATTGGATCGGCTTTACGCTTTCATCTGCAGCATTGGCAGCAGCAGGGTTGTCAGCTTACGGGCTTTTGGTTTTCGCCATGGCCGTGGCTGTAGGTATTTACACGGAGATTGAAGAACACGGTGGCTCTGTGTTCACGTCAGCGGCTGTCGCGATCTTGGCGGCCATGGGTACCACATCACTCGGTGTCGGCGCTTGGGTTTACCGCCTCAACGGCCACCTCTTGGAAGAAGCACGCAATCAAGTGGCTCCTCTCGTTGAGCGCCTTTCGGCGATGAACGCGGGTGCAACCGTGAGTGTTGAGTCTTTGATTCAGCAATTGCCCTCGGGAGTGATGATCGGGTTCATGATCGCACTCGCCATCGCTGTCATCGGCGAAGCACGGGTGATGAGTTGGTTCAGTCATCAAAAGCTCGACGAGAAAACAGAGATCCTAGGCGATTCCGACCGCGTTGTGGTTCGGGAGGACGGCGAAACAAAGCTCTCTGATTTCCGCGTTCCTGACTCGCTCACGTGGCTCGTTATTTTGGCGATCTTTGGTTCGTTCTTCCAGCACGGCATCGAGTTCGTTGAAGCAGTTTCGCTCAACATCCTCAATGTTTTGATCGTGGTTTATTTCTTCCAGGGTCTTGCGGTGGTCAGCCAGGTGTTCCGAGTGTACAAGATCAGCCCTTTTTGGCAGAGCCTTTGGTACATCGTTTTGGTCCTTCAGCTGTTCATCGTTGTGAGCTTCTTGGGTCTGGCGGATTACTGGCTTGAATTCCGCGAGCGCCTTGCGCGCAAGACAACCGAGACGAACAAGAATTTTTTGAAGTAAATATTAAAGATTTAGAATCAATCGGAGTTGGACATGAAAGTCATTTTACAAAAAGACGTGAAAAACCTCGGCAAAGTCGGCGAACTCGTCAGCGTTTCTCCTGGCTTTGCACGTAACTATCTCTTCCCCCGCCAACTGGCTCAGGAAGCGACTGAAAAGCGCGTGAAAGAATTCGCACACTTGAAGAAGGTTGCGGAAGTTAAGAAGAAAAAAGCAGTTGCTGAACGCCAAGATCTCATCACGAAACTCAAAGGCGTTAATCTCACGATCAAAGCTTCGGCTGGTGAGACAGACAAGCTCTTCGGTGCCGTTACAAACAACGACATCTCAAACGAGCTTGAGTCGAAAGGTTTCTCGATCGACCGTCGTGACATCGTTCTCGAAGAGCCGATCAAAATGCTCGGTCAGCACAAAGCTACCGTAAAACTCGGTGAAGGCCTCGAGGCTGAACTCACTGTATCGGTTGAGCGCGCTTAATTTTAATTTTTGAAATTGGCGATGTAGAAGGCGACCTCTGGGTCGCCTTTTTTATTTAGACGGCTCGGTTTTCGCGAGGTCTTCTTTCGCGGCGAGAAGGACGTCTTGAACGTACTCAGAGAGAATGCGGCGAAGATCATCTAACGTCATGTCGGTGCGACCAACGCCTGCAGCGTTGAGCAGACGTTCTAACTCACCTGCAATCGCGTCTTTCGGTAATCCGGTCGCGTCCGTGACTTGACCAAAGAGTTCTTCACCCATCTTCAAACCCCTCCGTGGGATGATCCCGTTCGCCCCGCAGCTTCCGTGTGCGTGAGCGCCCTCATTCGAGATCCACTTCAATGACACGGACATTTGACCAAGGGGTTAAAGCGCTCTCAAGCGCTTTGCTCGTAGCGGATTGCGATCTAGACGGAAGTTGAGCCGATCAGTTGCCAGCGCTGGGCGCGGCCTTTCTTTGGTGCATTTGAATGGGTTGCGGAGGCGGTGGCAACGGATGTTCGCTTCCACCTTCTTCGAGGTTGGAGAAGCGACCAATGTGGCCTTCCCAGCGGAGTTTCACGGTTCCTGTTGGACCGTTACGCTGTTTACCGATGATGACTTCCGAGACGCCTTTAACTTCCGGATTATCGCGATCGTAGTAGTCTTCCCGGAAGAGCATCATGATAACGTCGGCATCCTGCTCGATCGATCCTGATTCACGAAGGTCGGAGAGCATCGGTCGACGATCAGCGCGACCTTCCACGCCTCGGTTCAACTGAGCGAGAGCGATGACGGGAACTTGTAATTCCTTGGCGATCGCTTTCAGCGTTTTCGAGATTTCGGAGACCGCGCGTTCTCGGCTTTCGACTTTTTGCTTGAGATCCATCAACTGCAAGTAGTCGATCATGATGATGTCGAGACCGTGTTGAGCTTTCAAGCGGCGACACTTCGCCCGAATTTCGAAGGGGCTGATGCCTGACGTATCGTCGATGAAGAGACGAGCCTCCGCCATCTTTGAGGCCTTGTCGATCAGGCGCGGCCAAGCGGTGTCAGCGAGGTTACCAACACGGAGATCGGACAGGTTCACTTTTGCTTCCGACGCCAACATACGCATCATCAGCTGCTCTTTACCCATCTCCACCGAGAAGTAGGCCAAGCTCTTCTTCTCGCGAAGGACGACGTGCTGAGCGATGTTCAAGCTGAATGCCGTTTTACCCATCGACGGACGAGCCGCGATGATCGTCATTTCGCCTGGGTTAAAGCCTGACGTCATCTTATCCATCTGCGTGAAGCCGCTCGGAACACCCGTGAATTCGGCTTTGCGCTCAAAGAGCTCCGTAAGGCGGTTCATCGAGTCTTTAATGAGCTCCGCTGCGCCGACGAGACCTTGGGTCTTTTGCTTTTCGGTGATTGAGAAGATCTGTCCTTCGACTTCGTCCAAGAAGCTTTCAACGTTCTCGTAAGATTCGCTGTAGGCTTTTTCGACCATCTCCCCGCTCATGTGAATGAGTTTACGAAGGAGTGCTTTTTCGTGAACGATTTTAGCGTAGCTTTCGATGTGCGCGGCCGTTGGGGTCGCGTTCATGACTTCCGCTAGATAAGAAGCGCCGCCGATGGCGTCGAGTTCTTTTTTGTCCGTGAGGAGGTTAGAAACCGTGATGATGTCGATTGGCTGGCTCTTCGCATAGAGCTCCGCAATCACGCTGTAGATCTTGCGATGAGCGACTTTATAGAAGTCGTCTTCGGTGATGACGGACGATACTTGGTCGAACGCGTAGGGATCGACCATCAAGCCGCCGAGAATCGACATCTCGGCTTCTAGATTGTGCGGTGGAATACGAAGCGCCATCTCAAACCCTCTCCCAGATTCTCCGCATAGGTCGATCGAAAGAAAAAGACCAGTCCTTCCGTTTATAAATCGGAGGTCCCGAAAGACGGGAGGCGGAAAACGCGGGCCTGTTCAAGAAGCGATTACAGGCTGACCCGCTGATGCGACGCTCTGGTTAGTTCGATTTTCTGACACGAATCTTGTAGTTGTCGATCTTCTTTTTCAGAGTGTTGCGGTTGATGCCGAGCATCTGAGCTGTTTTGACCTGGTTTCCGTTGTGGGAAAGGAGTGCAAGCTCGATGAGGGGTTTTTCTACCTGCTCGATAACGATGTTGTAGAGGCCGTTGAGTTCGACCTGAGCTTCTTTTTGCTGTTGGAAGAGAACCTCGAGTTTGCTCTTTACGAGCTTCTCGAGACTGACCGACTGGAGGTTGGCAACAAAGAGGTTATCCGAGTGGTTCAGATTGGGTGTCATGCCGCTCCTGCTGACTGATCAAAAAAACGCAGATTCATGAAAGCCTCTCGTTCCCTGAACGATGCTTTCATCATCCGCTCCGTTATTGGAAGAGCCGATCGCCGATTGAGATCAACGCGCCTTCATTCAACTCGTCAAAAAATCTCGCGAAAAACGGAGCTGCGATCTGAAATTCCATCGCATCAAGTTTCCTACGATTTTCTAACGATGTGAGATTTAGTTGCGTCGTGAAGCTCAAACGCCTCGACTGTGTGCAGACCAAATATACTTATGAAGTTGCAATTGCAACCGGGCAGATGAGTTTTCAGAAAGAATTTTTTTTGCAAGCCATTTCTCGTCCACTCTTCTGAATGCCGGGCTGTATAAAACGTTCGAACGTGAGAACAAATCGTTCATCTTTGCGAAGTTCTCCGCCCAGGCGAAATCAGCTTCGTCGCAAATGACGAATTTGAATTCCGTGTTGACATCAACGAATCGCAAATTCTCCTGCGCGAAAGATTTCTCTTCGCCACTGCCAGGTGTTTTTACGTCGATGATTTTCTTCACGCGAGGATCGACATCGGAACAATCGATCGAGCCACTCGTTTCGACGGAAACTTTCAAGCCGAGATCGCAGAACTTCTTCATCAGCGGAAGAACTTCTTTCTGGAGCAACGGCTCTCCGCCGGTTACGCAAACATAGTTGGCGTTGTGCTTGAGAGTCTCGGCGACGATCTCTTCTTCCGACATCAGTCGACCTGAGTAGTAGGCGTAGGTCGTGTCGCAGTACCCGCAGCGAAGATTGCAACCAGACGTGCGGATGAAAACGGTCGGATACCCGACGTAAGACGATTCACCCTGAATGCTGTAGAAAATTTCGTTGATCTTGATCATGGCTCTACTTGGCTCCCGACCGCCGTCGCCGTTTCGGGCGAGCGACGTTTGAACGTCCGTCTAAAGTGCGGTGCTGGAAGAGCTTGGGACGATGTGCTGAACTTGCGCCAAACTAAAAACCGACCGAACCAAAGTCAAGAGCCCAAAAGCCAGACTAGGATTGCGCCTGGGGTTCTCTTACGATGGTGGAATGAGCGCTTTTTTCAAGAAATTCCGGCGTGATGTCGCCGGTGTGATGTGGCTGGCGGCGAGTCTTTTCATGGGTCTGGCTTTGTTCAGCTTCAGACCTACGGATCCGTCCTTCAATTCGACCGGCGTGAACCTCAAGGTTCACAACTTTTGCGGCTACTTCGGGAGCTTCATCGCCGATCTTTTGTACCAGTGCTGGGGTCTCAGCGCGTGGATCCTCACGGTTGGCTGCATTCGCCTTTGTTTGAGCACGTTTCGGGGCAAAACCGAGTCGTGGATCGGCCCCCGCCTCCTTTGGGGCCTCTTGCTCATGACGACGACCTCGAGCCTTTTTGCGCTTTACTTGCCTGGCAAGAAAGTCTTCAGCAATCAGATCCCTGTGGGCGGGATCGTCGGGACGGTCGTTTCAAAGGGATTGGTCTCCGCCTTTAACTTTTTGGGCGTGTCGATCATCCTTTGGAGCGTCGTTCTTCTTCTTTTGGTGTTCTACACCGAGCGCTCTTTGCCCGATCTTTTCAAAACGCCGATCGCTTTTTTCACGAAAATGCGTGAGTCGCTCTTCGAGAAGGGAAATCTTTTCCGTCAATTCTTCGAGTTCGATGCTTTGAAGCCTCAACCTGCTGGCGCAAGCGGCGGTTACGTTCACGACTCAAAAGAGTCCAAAAAAGAAAAGAAGGCTGACGAGAAGAAGTCAGAAAAAAAGGGCCTCCTTCCTCTAGCCGCGAAGCTGATTCAGCGCGCGGAAGCGGACAAAGCCGATTCTGCAAAAGAGGCAAAGGCTGCAAAGTCTCTCAAGCTTGAAGCGAAATCAGAAGAGACTGACGAATCTGCAGACGATGAAAATGATGAGAGCGAAGAGGAAGAAGCTCCGGCAGCTCCTCCCCGTCAGCTTAAACTCGAATCGGGAGATGTTGCGCGCCGAAAGGTTCGCCTCACGGCAAAAGTTGAACGCCGAGTTGAGAACTGGAAGCTCCCCGACATCAACTTGCTCGAAGATCCGCCCGTCACGCGTATCAAAATCGATGAGCGTGAGATCAACCGCAAAGCGCAAATTCTCGTAGACAAGCTGTCTCAGTTCTCCGTCAAAGGCGAAGTCGTTCACGCGAAGCCCGGCCCTGCGGTTACGATGTATGAGTTCAAGCCGAACGCTGACGTCAAAATCTCGAAGATCACGGAGCTTTCGCAAGACTTATCGCTCGCTCTTTCCAGTGAATCCGTTCGTATCATCGCGCCACTTCCGGGTCGCGACGTTGTCGGGATCGAGACGTCAAACTCGCAGCGCGAAACGGTTTACCTGAAAGATATCTTGGCGAATGACAACTTCTGGTCGGATGCGATGAAGCTTCCGATTTGTCTTGGTCGTCAAGCTGACGGTGATCCGAAAGTCGTCGACTTGAGAAAGATGCCGCATCTTCTCGTCGCGGGAACGACGGGTTCTGGTAAGTCCGTCTTCGTGGTTTCGGCGATTACGGGGCTTCTCTTCCGTCACTCCCCGAAGACTCTGCGCTTGATCCTCATCGATCCGAAGCAAGTCGACTTGGCAACCTTCAGCAATATTCCGCATTTGTTGATGCCGCCGATTCGGGAGCCCAAGAAAGCCGTCACTGGATTGAAATGGGCGGTCCGCGAGATGGAAAAGCGCTATCGTTCGATGTCGAAGTTCGGTGCGCGTGGACTCGAAAGCTTCAACGAAATCGTGGGCAAGCTTCCTGAAGAGAAAGTGAAAGACCACGAAACATTGATGGCCGAGTGGGAGCTAGATGCGCGAAAGCTCGAGCAGTATTACTACACGCCCCAACCGTACATCGTAATTGTGTTGGAAGAGTTTGCGGACTTGATGGCCGTCGACAAACAAAATGTGGAAGGGTTGGTTGTTCGTTTGGCGCAGATGGCTCGCGCGTGCGGAATGCACTTGATCCTCGCAACGCAGAGCCCACGTAAAGACGTCGTCACGGGCTTAATCAAAACAAACATCCCGGGGCGTATCAGCTTTAAGGTCGCGAGCAAAATGGATTCGCGAATCGTTCTCGACGAAGGCGGAGCTGAGTGCTTGCTCCCGAACGGTGACAACTTGTACTTAGCGCCTGGGGTATCAAAACCGGGTCGTCACCACGCACCTTGGGTCACGGAAGCGGAAATCGCATCCGTGATGAAATTCTGGAGTGAGCAAGGCGAGCCTCAGTACGATGTCTTCGCCATGCGCGCTCTTGAAGGCACTGGCGGCGGCTTCGACCTGGGCGGCGAAGGCGAAGAAGGTGGCTTCGGTGGCGATGGCGATGAGAACGAATACGATGAGCGGTACGACGAAGTTCTCGCCGCAGTTTCCGGCATGAAAGAAGTCAGTGCTTCGCTTCTGCAACGTAAGTTTAAATTGGGATACCCGCGCGCTGCGCGGATGATCGAAATCTTTGAGCGCGAAGGCGTTGTCGGACCGGCCAACGGCAGCAAACCGCGCCAGGTTCTCGTGAATTCCTACCAAGATAAGTGACTCATTGCGCCTCGCTGAAGCTCGCCGCTCCACCGATCACGGATCTTGGAGTGAGCTGAGAAAAAGTCGGGGCGCGGTTTCGAGCTTCTACAATCATTTCGCTAAAATGAAACTCCTCGATCCAAGTGCAGAATCGCCTCAAGCGTTGTCTTGAGGTTTCATTTTGTCTTCGCGGCTTCCTTCAGCTCGCCGCCGCGCGAGCACTGCCCTTGACTCCGAATCTTCCGATGGGATGATAACCGCATTCTTATCTGCAAACCCATTCAAGGAGGATGGTTATGACTAAATTTTTCGGATTGATCGCGTCGGCCATGGTGGCTTTCAGCGTTTCTTCTCAGGCACGGGCCGACTACCAAGTTGACGTGGCGGCTTTGCAAGCTTCGACAATGTTGGAAGCAAAAGCGACAGCGGGACTGAATTGGACCGTTGGCGACAAAGCTTCTTACGCACTCAAGCTCATGGGCGGAATGATCAAAGGGACTTCGAACAATATCGTTCGCGAAGACACGGGCACTCATTACTGGATGGTTCAAGACATGGACCTCATGGGCCAAAAGCAAAAAGCTGAAGCCATGTTGAACAAGCAAACAGGTGCCATCGAAAAGCTCTTGGTGAACGGTCAGGAACAGAAAGTTCCCGACGCAGGCGAGCAAGAGATCCTCGAGATGAAAGAAGCTAACGTCACGGTTGCGGCTGGCACTTACGACTGCATCTATGCAAAGATCAAAAACAAATCAGATGGTAAAATCACTGAGGCTTGGATCAACCCACAAGCCGTTCCCATGACGGGCATGATCAAAGCCATCGCGGATAGCCAACTTGGAAAAGTCGAACAAGAACTCACATCTGCGGAATTCGCGAAGAAGTAATCTTCTCAGCTTGAGAACGAGGAAGGCGGTCGCTTCGGCGGCCGCTTTTGTTTTCGTCGCCTCCTCACTCGGCGCATCTCTCGCCCGAGCGCAAAAACCGACACCAAAGCCAGCCAACAAACCATCGACGACCAGCTCTGAAAAAGCGGCCGCATCCACGTCGGGATCAGGCGGGCGTCTTGAGAACCATCAAGATCTCATCGCAAAAGCGCAGAATCTGACCTTACAGCGCGATCGTCTCCAGGCGAGCCAAGTTTTGATTCGTGCTCTTCAGCCATTACAGAAAGACAAATCGTCGGCCGCATACAAAGAGCTCGTAACGGCCCTCGATGAATTAACGACTGTGTTTTACACCGAAAAGGCTCAAAGCCATTTTGCAACGGCAGAATCGTTGATGGAAACGAGGCCTCGAGAAGCTCTCGATCAACTTCAAGAAGCTCTCCAAAAAGAAGAACGAAACGTTACGGTTCTAAAAACAATCGCGCGCATTCATCTTCGAGCCGTTGATTGCAGTCGCGCTGATACGGCGGTGAAGCAAGCTGAAGAAGTAAACCCCTATTCAGCCGAAATTAAGCTTTTGCGGTTGCAGACTCTGGCGTGCCAGAAAAATTTTGAACTCCTCGGCACTAAACTCGAGGCTCAAACTCAAGATCTAGAGTCAGTGGAGAAATTCACCAAGTCGCTTCAAATCCAAGAGCAAATGCACGAGAAAGATCTCAAAAAAGCTCGAGCTACTCTTACGAGCTGGGAGTCGCAACAGCCCGATTATCCCGAAGTGCAATTTTGGAAGTGGGAGCTTTCCCGCCAAACGCCGACTCCAGATCGTACGGCTGCGTTGAAGTACGTCCAACTTTGCCAAAATCTCACACCGAGAAAGCGCAAAAGCTTCAGTTTAGACGTCGAATTGTGTAAGGGAAAAGAGCAGGTCGACGCTTATCTCAGAGAAGTTCAACTTCAGTCCTCGGAGGCGTCGGGAGAGGATGCGAGATAATGTTCGCGAAAGTCTCGAAGAATCATCGTTTTCAGGTCGCAATATTTTTCGGTTTGCTTTCGAGTCTCGTTGCCTGCGGAGTCAAGGGTCCTCCGCGCCCTCCTGAACGAAGCGCCGAGCTCGGAAGAGGGCAGCCTTCCTTTACTCGAGCAACGGAACAATTTGCGTTCCCTGATGTGCCAAGTCCCGATGGCACACCCCAACCTACGAAAAAGCAGCAAAGCGGGGAATCGAATTGATGTCGACTCCAGACGGGGGACAAGTGGCATCAACCGATCTTACCTTTAGCAAACTGCAAGGCACCGGGAACGACTTCCTTTTCGTAGATGCTCGTACGGCTCTTCCGCCCCTGATTGAGAAAATTCCGCGACCTGAGCTTGCGCGAAAGCTTTGTCACCGCCAGTTCGGGGTAGGGGCTGATGGTTTAGTCTTCGTTGAGACCGGCTCATCACCTGATCTGCTCAAATGGGATTTCTATAATAACGACGGCTCAACCGCTGAGATGTGCGGAAACGCGAGCCGATGTATGGGGCGGTGGGCCCACACAAAGCTTGGCCTTCAAAACCTCACGTTTGAAACACGATCTGGATTGGTGACAACCAAAGTGGTTGGCGAAGAGATCTCTTCACATCTTGATTATCTCTCGCTTCAATTTCGAACTTTGGATTTCGAGTTCGACGGTAAAAAATTTAAAGCCAACTTCGTGAACACCGGTGTGCCTCATGCGGTAGTCGAAATCGAAAAGATTGCGAGCGCTAACCCCGACGATGCTTTTGCCGCCGCGGCCATTCGCCAGCTAAGGTTTCATCCCGATGCGGGCTCAAAGGGGACGAACATTACCTTCCTTGAAAAACGAGGAGAAGATCAATTCGCGACCACAACCTTTGAGCGCGGTGTTGAAGACTTCACGCTCTCGTGCGGAACCGGAGTTCTTTCAGCAGCGGCGACGGGATTAGAAAAATCGAAAATAGAGATCAAGAAAGCGACCGTTGAATCGCCGGGAGGGCGATTGAAAGTTGAATTCGGCAAATCGTGGCGTGGAGCTTCTCTGCAAGGACCCGCAGTGCATGTCTTCGACGGTCGAGTGCCAGAAAGATTTTTGAAATGAAGGATTTCTCAGGAGTCTTCACCGCCCTCATCACGCCTTTTAAAGATGGCGAAATCGACTGGAAGTCGCTGCAGAAGCTGGTTCGCTTCCAGCTCGACGGTGGGATCAACGGTTTTGTTGTCATCGGAACAACAGCTGAAAGCCCAAATCTTACGCCTCAAGAAAAACAAAAATTGTTTGAGTATGTGAAATCGGAATCAGCCGGCCAGGTGCCGCTGATCGTAGGAACAGGCTCTAACAGTACAAGCGAGACAATTGCGGCAACGCAAGCTGCGGCAAGGTGGGGGGCCGATGCGGCTCTCGTCGTTGTTCCCTACTATAACCGCCCCCCGCAGCGCGGACTCTTTGCGCACTACCAGAAGGTCGCGGAGTGTTCGGATCTTCCCGTCATTCTCTACAACGTTCCTTCGCGTACGGTTGCGAAGCTAGAACTCGAAACCATCAAAGAGCTGAGTCACCTCCCCAAGATCATCGGCATCAAAGAAGCCACAGGTGACATCGGGTTTGCGCGCCAAATCGCTCACGACTGTGGAAAGTCTTTCTTACTTTCCAGCGGCGATGACGGCACGTACTTGGATTTGGTTGCGGCCGGAGGACACGGAACAATCGCCGTTGCTTCGCATATCTTGCCGAAAGAATTTACGACTTGGTGCGATCGTGTGCGCAAAGGCGATCAAACGGCAAAACAGGAGTTTTCTCGCTACGCGGAACTTATTGCGGGCCTTTACCTCGAGTCAAATCCGATTCCCGTGAAGATGGCTCTTCATTTGATGAACATCATTGAAAGCCCTGAGTTAAGACTTCCGCTCGTAACTCTCTCTGAGCCTTACAAAGCTGAGTTGAAGAATCGAATGATGGCGGTTGGTCTCTTATGAAAAAGCTCGCGATCATCGGCATCTCAGGCCGAATGGGCGCTGAGCTTTTAGCACTCGCGCCTGAATTTGATTTCAAGGTCACGAGCGGCGTTTCGAGACGTTCGCTCGAATCAACGCTGACCGTGGTGTCCTCTTGCGAAAAGTTGAAGCCAGCTGACGTCGACATTGTCATCGACTTCTCTCTTCCCGAACTCACGAAAGGTGTGGCGGAGTGGTGCAAAGCGAATCAGAAGCCACTCGTGTCAGGCGTGACGGGGCTCAAGGATCCTGAAAGAAACGCGCTTGCCGAAGCCGCAGAAAAGACTCCAGTGCTCTGGGCGCCAAACATGAGTCTTGGCGTCGCGGTTCTTGCGCGGATGCTCGCAAAACTCTCTCTCCTCGATGGATTCGACTTTCAAATTGAAGAGCTTCATCACAATCGAAAGAAAGACAAGCCGAGCGGAACCGCCGTGTTTCTGCAAGAGCGGTTAAAAGAAGCTGTCAAAGCTGATGTTCCAGATCCACTGGCAATTCGGGGCGGAGGCATTTTTGGAATCCATCGCATCTGGGCAATGGGTGAAGAGGAAACTCTGACGCTCGAGCACACCGCGATGAACCGTCGCGTGTTCGCGCGAGGCGCGATGAAGGCCGCGCAGTGGCTGATCCAAAGGCAGCCTGGTCTCTACAAAATGGACGATGTGTTAGGCGTTTGAATTCGCACCTCTGGTTTTCCCGTGCGTCCTGAGGGAGCGCTTGCTTTTTAAGGACGCGGGTCCTAAACCTTTTGTATCCATAAGCAAAAATACACCGATACCTGCAATGCTCTAGGTTGTACGAAGGAGTGAGCTATGAAGTTCTTCATAGATACGGCGGATATGAACGAAATCCGCGAAGCTAATTCACGTGGTTGGGTCGATGGCGTGACAACGAACCCGACACTCATCGCGAAAAGCGGTCGCCGTTTGAACGACGTGATCCTCGAGATCTGCAAAGAAGTGAAGGGCCCTGTTTCAGCAGAAGTCGTAAGCCTGAAAGCAGACGAGATGTACGCTGAAGGCGTTGCGCTCGCAAAACTTCACGACAACATCGTCGTAAAAGTTCCAATGTGCGAAGAGGGCATGGTCGCCGTGAAGCGCTTCTCGAAAGAAGGCATCAAAACAAACGTCACGCTCATCTTCAGCCCGCTTCAAGCTTTGTTGGCGGCAAAAGCTGGCGCAACGATGGCGTCACCTTTCGTTGGCCGTCTCGATGATATCTCGACAGAAGGTATGGGTTTGATCAGCCAAATCCGCCAAATCTACGACAACTACAACTTCAAGACTGAGGTCTTGGTCGCGAGCGTTCGTCATCCCATTCACGTCCTCGAGAGTGCTATGATGGGAGCAGACATCATGACCGCCCCGTTGAAGGTCTTTAAGCAAATGGTCAACCATCCGTTGACCGATGCGGGCATCCAGACCTTCTTGAAAGACTGGGAGAAAGTTCCGAAGTGATACGAACGAGTCGTCAAGACCGAACCTACCCCCACCCCAGCAGCGCTGCTGTTGGGCGGAGGCATTCGGTTTTGACTCTCGCCTTGATCGCCTTCGGTTTTTGCACTGTTTTGGTCGGATGCGTGACGAAAGCCAAGATCAACGATGTTTGGCTTTCGTATCCGACAGTCCGCAAAGTCGTCATGACCAATATGCCTCTCGGGGTTCGCGACGAAAGTCCCAACGGTCGAGAGATCACTTCAAATTACTTCAGTCCCAAGAATTGGGAAGTAAACGCCACCGAGAAGTCAGAGCGCGCATTCGCGAAAGCAGTCATTCTCGGCTCGAGCCGCCCCTACAAGATCGATATCAAAATCATGCGAGAGAAAAAGTCTGGGAAAGGTTACGTGTCTTTAGGTGAAGACAAAAAACTGACCCAAGAACTAGTCGAAGCCATTCGCGATGCCTTGGCCGATCGTCGCGAAGAACGCAACATTATTGACGAGTTCCGCGCCTTCTAACACACTGATAAAGTGTGAGCAGGATGCTCGCATTCAAAACGCACTCAAGGAAGAGTCGTGTATAAGTTTCGCTCCAGACCGAAAAAGTCATGGATCAAGCGCAATGCTCCAACAGCGTTGCTGATGGCGATGAGTATCGCCAGCGTTTCTTTCGGCTTTCTCCTCCCCGCTGCCTCTGGGGTTGATTCCAACGTTCGTGTTTTTTCCGAAGGTTTGAAAATCCATCTTGATCGCACTTCGCCTGCTTTCGCCGCTCTCGAAGATGCGTGGATGCCAGATCAGGTTAAGGAATCCCCACCTGTATCGCTAATTCCTGCGAGCGTGCCGAGTTTGGCATTGAGTGTCGGTTCAGACCAAACGGCGTTCCTTGCTGGCAAAATCATGCGTGCAAATCAACGCGAGCGGAATCTTTATGCTCAAGAAAAAGCCGCACGCGAAGCGCAGAGCCGTCTCTACGCGCAGGTTGCCGCCGATGCATTGAAGAAGATGTCATCGCAACTTCGTCCGATGGAAATGGGCGAACATGCGGTTGCACCGTCTCCTCCGGCTGAGTCTCCCGAAAAAGTCGAAGTAGTGGCACAATCTGAACCCTCGCCAGCCGAAGAACCGACCACGGTTACTAAAACGATTTCTCTTACCGACTTACGTATGAGTCGGGAAGAACTTCTCGGAAGTCTCTTCTTGCCGCTCGCCCAATCGGCAAAAAAATCGGCAAACGGACTAAAGCTATTGGCGACGTCCCCTCGTCAGCCTTCCTCTGATCCACCGACTGAAACCTATTCTTCGGGTCGCTGGCCAAAACCAGATCGAAAGCAGAAAGCCTCAAGGTACGCGAAATCGCCGAGCGATTTTGAAACCGGCGCCGAAGCAGACTCGGCCGTAGCCCAAACGATTGTTCGCCAAGCGATCGTTTCAGGACCACTCGAATTCTCGGGTGGGCTTGCCCTTTCAAACACGTTAGACCGCGTTCTTGTTTACCGCGAGTACGAAGGTGAAACGCTCGAAGCGGGCGTCGTTTGGCTTCGTGAAGGGCGCTACGAAATTTTTGTAGAAGAAACTACGGGTCAACTCGTGGGCGAATTGAGAACTCCCTACGGAGACGTGATGGGACGTGGTCAGCTCGACTTCTCGCGCATCCCGATCAAAGAAAACCAACGTAAGGTGAGTTCCGTTACCCTCAGAATCGCTCCGGTCCTGCAAGGACTTACTGGTCGCGTTCTCGCGACCAAGGCTCCCCTTGCGCCTCCGATTGGTCTTCGCAAATCGGATGTCACCTTTGACGATCTGCCGTTCCACACAGAAACGCTGAAAGACGGCGTATTCGAAGAAGCGGATTTGCTCGAAGGTTCGATCGCGATTCTTCGTGCAAACAAATCAGGTTTTGTTGGCTCGCTTGCATTCGCACATGCTGGCCGAGTTAACGATATCGAAATCTTCCCGAATCTCGAAGGCCAGCCGATTCGCAGGCTTCTTGATTTCATTCCTGACGTAAGTCTCCAGCACTCTTCTGTTATCTGGGGCAAGGTTACAAAATCGGGTCGACCTGTTTCTGGTGCTCGCGTCGAACTCATGACGGGCGAATCCAATGTTCGTCCCGTTTACTTCAACGCATCTCTTCAACCGGATCCCCGCCTCTCTTCGACGACGGAAAATGGTGTCTACGCTTTCTACCCCGTCTCTCCAGGATCCCATGCGGTTCAGGCTTTTGCACCGGGTGAACCTTCTACGGAGCCGATGGTCTTCCCTACCGAAGAGCGTATGGTTTCTAAAGTCGATCTTGAAATTCGCGCAAACCGCCGTGCAAAGGTCAAAGTGTTCGATGCTTTCGAAACGCAGCGACCCGTTAGCACGGAGCTTCGAGCTGTTGGTCGAAGCCAAGGGCTCGTCGTTAACCGCACGGGCGTAAGCGAGATCGCGTTTGCCGATAACTCGGGCCTCTTGATCTTCGATGCATTCTCGTCTTCCGAGTACGCACGGACAAGAATCACGATGGGTCGCGATCGAAAAGTGATCAATGTACCGATGATCAGAACAAGATGGCTTGAATCACTTCGCTCACGATTGAGTTTGTCGAAAGAAGCCGAAACAGGTTCGATTATCGGGTTTGTGCAGGGGGCTCTCCCCTATAAGGTCGCGATGGAAGAGCGTAGTCTTCGCGCGCAATCCCGAATCATTTACTTCGACAGCAAGGGCGAACCAATCGAAAGCGATCACGGGATTCCGGGGGGAGGCTTTGTGATCTTCAACGTGCCTGAAGGATTCAGAACGGTGACGATCCAACCTTCAGGAACTTCCAAAATGCTTTCAGCCTTGGCGCTCGTTGAGTCTGAAGCAACGAGCGTTATGAGTCAGGGTTTACGTTAAGAGCGCTTAGGCGCAACGTCGTCGACAGCCGCAAAGAGGCTTTCGATGTCACGCAACAGGTGTTGAGGTACGTGCAAGCGGAATCCGCGAGGCAAAAGAAGATTGCGGCGAGCCGCCGTTTTCAACTCGGGATTGATCGTTAAAAAATCCGTCAGCGAAAGTTTGCTGACGCGCAAGAGATCGCTGACACGAACAGAACGTGAAAGTTTCACGAGCTGAAGGTCGAGGTGTTCCTCACGATCGAGATTCTCAAAAATCTCGTGGCTGTATTTTTCCGCGTGAAGCGCGGCCAAGAACTCTGAATAAAAATTCGAGGATGCGAAGTCGAACGAGCGGCTGCGGTAACGTGCAATGATTTGCGCGAGATCGCGAGAGCCAGCTTTTTGCGACGCCTTCCGGATGCCGCCGGGACCGTGGTTCCACGCGGTGATCGCAAGCGGCCACGAGCGATAAAGAATCATGTGATTTTCTTTGAGCAGGCGAGCCGCAGCTTCCGTAGCTTTGAGCGGGGAGCGACGCTCGTCGATCACGCCATCAACTAACATGAACTTGCGACCTGTGTTGCCCATGAACTGCCAGATGCCCGAAGCGCCAACCTTGCTTGTCGCGTGGTCATTGAAGCTCGATTCAACGAAAGGGATCCGCGTAAGCTCAGTGGGGAGCTTATAGCGTTTGAAGATCTCTTCCATCGTATTCAAGTAACGTGTCGACTGCGTTAAGCCTGAAGCGAAAAAGTTACGCTGGCCTGTTTGGACACGCACTTCGTGAAGCGCGAGCATCGCTTGTTTGCGAACGTCTCCGCCTAGCGGCGCCAGCGCATCGGCAACCATCTGCTCGGATTCCGAAAGATCTTTGAGGGTTTTACGATTAGCGAGTTTGCGGAGGGTAGCGCGCACAACCTGCGCTTCTTCCTTCACGATCTTGTCGGCTTTTTCGCGTCTCATCCAAAGGCGACGGGGAGTGTCGCTATTGATGATGTAAGTCGTGTCGACGACTTTGAAGATGATTTGCGGATGACGAGAGTGATGGATAATCCGGCGATTCGAATCGTACTTTGTGTAGACGTCGAACCAAAATCCAACGCGTCCTTTGAGACCGGCGGGAATCTTGAATTCCTGCGAGATGCGGTTGTCGAAATCATCGAGAACGGCATCACGATCAAAAGGAGTCTCAGCCGTTTGCGCAACTTCCTTTGGAACAACGGGGAAGATGGTTTCGATCAAACCGAGTTGGTTCAGGATTTCTACCATTTCAGAATCGGGAGCGTATTCCGCGCGTAAGCTTTCGGGAATTTCGATTTCGCCGTCGTCTTCGTCTGACTCATCTTCAGCCGTGATGTTCTCAGCCCATGCCTTGTCTTCTTCAGACACGTCGGCCACGACCTCCGCGGTCTGTGTCGTGGGCATCACGACGATGTTAAAGTGAACGGCGGCCGCCAAAGTTAAGCCCGAAACGATGCCCGCAAAAGCTGCGAGGGCAACGGTGCGAACGAGCCAAACGGGGAGGCGGAGTGCCTGAGCCTTCTCTTTAATTTTACGCGTGAGCTTTTCCATCAAGCTCAAGGGGTAGCAACGGAGGTGCCACGGAACCTAGAGCGGCAACTCGACGACGAGCCATCTGAGTCGGGAAGGGGGGAGCCCCCCCTGTCAAATTTTCTAACAGGGGTGCCCAGAAACGGGCCCAATAACCAACCCGTTTAGATTGTGATCGTCTCCTTATAAAGACCGAAGACTTTGCGGAGAGAGTCGGAGATCTCACCGAGGGTCACACCTTTTTCCACAGCTTCAACGAACAACGGCATCAAATTATCGCGGCCTTCGGCGGCGTTTGCGATGCGCGAAAGTTGCGATTTCACCGTAGCCGCGTCCCGCGAGGCTTTGAATTTGGTGAGACGCTGAATCTGCTCGCGAGCAACGTCCTCGCTGATCTTCAGAATTTCTGTTTTTTCGTTCGACTTCTGGATGAAGTCGTTCACCCCAACGACGATTTCTTCTTTCGTCTCTACGGCTTTTTGGAAAGCGTAGGCCGCGTTTTGAATTTCACGTTGGATCCATCCGCTCTCAATACACCTGATCACGCCACCCTGAGCTTCGATGCGGGCGATGTAATCAGTCGCTTTCGTTTCGAGCTCATTTGTGAGCGACTCAACGAAGTACGATCCGCCGAGCGCATCGATCACGTCAGCGACACCCGATTCGTTCGCAATAATCTGCTGGGTGCGCAAAGCGATCGTCGCGGCTTTTTCCGTCGGGAGACCCAAAGCTTCATCCATCGAGTTCGTGTGTAAGCTTTGCGTTCCGCCGAGAACCGCCGCAAGCGCTTGAAGAGTCACGCGGACGATATTGTTTTCAGGCTGCTGAGCGGTGAGGGTGCTTCCCGCGGTTTGCGAGTGGAAGCGAAGGCGCCATGACTTATCGTCTTTTGCGCCAAAACGCTCCTTCATGATCTTGGCCCACATCCGACGAGCTGCACGGAATTTCGCAACCTCCTCAAAGAAGTTGTTATGAACGTTGAAGAAGAAGCTCAAACGACCCGCAAACGAGTCGACATCGAGTCCGCGATCAACCGCACTTTGAACGTAAGTGATTCCGTTAGCGAGTGTGAACGCGATTTCTTGGGCCGCCGTCGAGCCAGCTTCGCGAATATGATAGCCCGAGATCGAAATCGTGTTCCAGTTCGGTACTTCGCGTGAGCAGAAATCGAAGATGTCCGTAATTACGCGCATCGAAGGCTTCGGCGGATAGATGTACGTTCCGCGTGCGATGTACTCTTTCAATAGATCGTTTTGAATGGTGCCGGTGAGCTTGTCGGCACCGATGCCACGGCGACGAGCTACCGCAATGTAAAGCGAGAGCAGAATGCCAGCTGTGGCGTTGATCGTCATCGAAGTCGAGATCTTATCAAGCGGAAGATCCTTCAAAAGAATCTCCATATCCTCGATCGAAGAAATCGCAACGCCCACTTTTCCGACTTCGCCTGTCGACATCACGTGATCGGAGTCGTAGCCCATCTGCGTGGGCAAATCGAAAGCAACGCTCAAACCCGTTTGCCCGCGCTCAAGGAGCATCTTGTAACGTTCGTTGGACTCGCGCGCAGACCCGAAGCCTGCATATTGGCGCATCGTCCAGAAACGCCCACGATACATCGTTTCCTGTACACCACGTGTGTAGGGATACAGCCCTGGAGAATTGAGATCGCGAGCCGCAAGTTTCGAACTATCCCAATCCGAGGAAGTATATTCACCTTTGATCTCAATTCCGCTTGAGGTGATGAACTTTTCTTTGCGGAGGCGCGAGGGTTTCTTTGAGGGTTTTTCTGTAGACACGTCTGTCTCCTGAAAATTGAAGAGTGGCTTCGGCTACGACGTCGTCAGAACGAAGTCACCAATCCCGCGATTGCACCATCGGGATTCGGTGAAAGATAGGGGAGGAAGTTCGCCTTCTTCTTGCTTCGGCTCTCGAGCGATCGGTTGTAACTTTCGGCGGCATCGGCGACCGCGTTTCTTTGGAAGTAGCTCAGGACTGCAGAACCTGCGATCAATCCAGCGCCGATCGGAATTTCATTCTTTTTGTTCCCGCTACCAAGTCCATAACCAACAAAGTAGCCGCCCGCGCCAGCCATGAGGACAGTCGGCCAAAACAAAAGCTTTGCTGTCCGTACGGAACTCTCGGCTTCCGGAACGGCTTCGAAGGCATTCATCGTTTCGACGGGATTTACGGGTGAACCGTTTTGCAGAATCGGTGGACCAAAGAAGCCACGCTGAATTTCAACGGGCTTCGAACTATCGAACTTAGCGGGATGAGCACAGCCGGACATCGCGAAAACCAAAGAAAGAACGAGGATCTTGCGCATGTCCGGCGCTCCTACTTGATGATTAGGCTTTGGGTACCGGCTCAAACGCAATGAGCGTTTGACCAGCTTCTACGCTGTCGCCCGCTTTCACGAGTACGTCTTTGATCTTCGTATCGTGCGAAGCGCGCATCTCGTTCTCCATCTTCATCGCTTCCATGATGAGAAGAGGCTGACCCGCTTTGACGATGTCGCCTTTGTTCACCATGATTTTGACGATCTTGCCGGGCATGCCCGCGCCGAGGTTCGCGTCTCCACCGAGCGCGCCACCTTTTTTGAGGCTTTCGTGCAAGAGAGCTTCGTCGTTATAGATCGTGACGTTGCGGACCGAGCTCCGTGTGTAAACGGTGTATTCCGTGCCCGAGCCGAAACAATCCATCAGGTACGAACCGCCTTGGAAGATCAAGTTAATCGTGTTTTCCACGAGCTTGTAATCTTCTTTGGAGATCTCGTACTTCACCCAGTCTTGTCCCTCTTCTTGAAGAGCGATCTTCCAGGCGCGACGAGTTTCGTTGATATCGATTTTGTAGTGTTTGCCGCGAAGGTCTGCTTCGAAAAACATCGTGGATTACCTCAAGCCTTCTTTGCGCGCCATATCCTTCCAGCGGCTGGCGACGTTGTACTCAGAAACAGCCTTTGCCTTCTTCTCGTTGTAGGCCGCAATCGCTGCCGTAATGAGGAAGACGTGGTCATCAACGACCTGGAAGAGCTTCGGCATCTTGATCTCGAGATCCTTTTCGCAGAACTGAGTGGTGTACGAACCATCCAGGAACTTCGGCGACTGCAGGATCGACTTGTGCAGAACGATGTTCGTCTTAATGCCCGTGAGCGTGAACTCAGTCAGCGCGCGATCCAGGCGACGAATGGCCGTTTCGCGGTTCGGTCCCCAAGCGATGAGCTTAGCGATCATCGGGTCGTAATAGATCGGCACTTCGTAGCCAGGGTAAGCGTACGAATCGGTGCGAATGAACGGACCTTGCGGGTGACGGCAGCGACGAATGAGACCCGGCGACGGAACAAACGTAACCGGATCTTCCGCGCAGATACGCGCTTCGATCGCGTGGCCACGTTGAACGACGTCCTCTTGTTTGAACGAGAGCGGCTTTCCAAGAGCGACCATGATCTGCTCTTGAACGAGGTCGATACCGGTCACCATTTCGGTGATCGGGTGTTCCACCTGCAGGCGCGTGTTCATGTCCATGAAGTAGACGTCTTTGGTCACGTTATCGAAGATGAACTCGAACGTTCCGGCGCCGATGTAGTTGATCGACTTCGCTGCACGAACGGAGACTTCACCGAGCTTCTTACGCACCTCGGGAGGAACCGAAGGCGAAGGGCTCTCTTCGATGATCTTCTGGTGACGACGTTGGATCGAGCACTCGCGCTCGAACAAGTGACAAACGTTTCCGTGCTTATCGCCGAAGACTTGCACTTCGATGTGCTTCGGGTTTTGTACGTAACGTTCGATATAAACCGTGTCGTTTTTGAAGTAGTTCAAGCCTTCAGAGCGAGCTGCGCGGTAGGCGCTCTCAAGTTCTTCCATCTTGTAAACGACGCGCATCCCCTTACCACCACCGCCGGCTGTGGCCTTGATGATGATGGGGAGGCCAATCTTCTCGACGACTTTTTTAGCCTCTTCGATCGTGTCTACGGGGCCGCCGGAACCAGGAACGGTGGGAACATCCGCTGCCTTCATCAAACGAATCGCCGAGAGCTTATCGCCCATCGCCCGAATGTTCGCCGGAGTTGGTCCGATGAAAGTAACGCCCGCTTTTTCGAGAGCTTCGGCGAAGCCAGCGTTTTCGCTCAAGAACCCATAGCCAGGGTGAACGGCATCCGCGCCAGACTTTTTGATCGCCGCGAGAATGTTGTCGACGTTCAAGTAAGAGTCTTTAGAGGGAGCAGGTCCGACGTTGTAAGCCTCATCAGCCAAAACGACGTGAAGACTGTTGCGGTCCGCATCCGAATAGACGGCAACGGAAGCGATGCCGAGGTCGCGGCATGCGCGGATCACGCGCAACGCGATTTCGCCCCGGTTCGCGATCAATACCTTTTTAAACATAAAGCATCTCCATCAGAGCGGAATGTTTCCGTGCTTCTTCGCCGGGTTGGTGTCTTTTTTATTCTTCAGCATCTCGAGCGCGTCGATGATGCGCTTGCGTGTAAGAGCCGGCTCGATGACTTCGTCAACGTATCCAAGCTCCGCCGCAACGTACGGATTCGCGAACTTCTCTTCGTAATCAGCCGTCAATCGAGCGCGCTCATCTTCGGGCTTGCCCGCTTTTTTGATCGCATCGCGGAAGATGATGTTAACCGCGCCGTCAGCACCCATGACCGCGATTTCCGCCGTCGGGTAAGCGAGGTTCACGTCACCGCGCAAGTGCTTCGAGGACATTACGCAGTAGGCGCCGCCGTAGTCTTTGCGAGTGATGATCGTGATCTTCGGGACCGTCGCTTCAGCGTAAGCGTAGAGAAGCTTCGCGCCGTGAGTGATGATGCCGTTCCACTCTTGATCCGTACCGGGCAAGAAGCCAGGAACGTCAACGAACGTGATGATCGGAATATTGAACGCGTCACAGAAGCGAACAAAACGTGCCGCCTTCTTCGAAGCGTCGATGTTCAAGCAGCCCGCGAGAATTTGCGGCTGGTTCGCGACGATACCGACCGAGCGTCCGTTGAAGCGCGCGAAACCAACGATGACGTTCTTTGCGTAGTGCTGGTGCACTTCGAGGAAGTAGCCTTCGTCTACGACCATCTTCACGAGCTCGTGCATGTCGTAGGGCTTCTTCGGATTATCGGGGATGAACGTGTTTAAAGCTTCTTCGATCCGGTCGGGACGATCGTTGGTCGGAATAACCGGCGGATCGTCGACGTTGTTCGAAGGAAGGAAGCTCAAGAGTTCGCGAATCAAGAGCAAGCAGTGCTTGTCGTCGTTTGCAGCAAAGTGCGAAACGCCAGACTTCTGCGCGTGCGCGTTGGCGCCGCCGAGCTCTTCTTTCGTAACGTCTTCATGAGTAACGGTCTTGATCACATCGGGGCCTGTCACGAACATGTAGCTCGTGTCTTTGACCATGAAGATGAAGTCCGTGATCGAAGGAGAGTAAACCGCGCCACCTGCGCATGGTCCCATGATCGCGCTGATCTGGGGAACAACGCCCGATGCGAGCGTATTGCGAAGGAAAATATCCGCGTAGCCACCGAGAGCTTCAACGCCTTCTTGAATCCGTGCGCCACCGGAGTCGTTGAGTCCGATGATGGGGGCGCCGTTCTTCATTGCCATGTCCATGATCTTGAGGATCTTGTTGGCTTGCGTGCGCGACATCGATCCGCCGAAAACCGTGAAGTCTTGGCTGTAGCAGTAAACAAGTTTGCCGTTGATGCGGCCGTAGCCGGTGATAACGCCGTCACCGAGGATGCGCTTATCGCCCATGCCGAAGTTTTGCGAGCGGTGAGTGACGAAACGATCCATCTCCACGAAGCTGCCCGGATCAAGAAGCACGTCGAGACGCTCGCGCGCCGTGAGGCGGCCGCCTTCTTTGTGCTTGGCAACTCGGTCTGCGCCTCCGCCTTGGAGAGCGACGGAGTTCTTTTCTTCAAGCTGCGCGACCCGAAGCTCCGTTCGCGATAAAGTTGAATCCGTAGTCGTGGTAGATGCCATTGGTTTCTCCGTTGATTTCTCAAACGTTTCTTGATCGCTTGCGCGATCGTTTTCTTTTCGGTTCTTTTTTCCGGGCAAATTTAATTCCATAGCTAACTCAAAAAACTTCTCGAGAGCTTCGTCGAAGCTCAATCGCGAAGAGAATCTCGCTTGAGCAAAAACTCCTCGCGGCATTTTCGCACGCGTGGAACTTGCTCCCCGCGCAGCTTTCTCGAGCGAGAAAATCGGTTGTTAGTCGACCCGACTCCGATCAAGCAGCTGACAGGTATCAGAGACGCACTCTACTGAGAAAACGAGGGAAATTTCAAAAAAAGTACCCGCCGCACGTCGCGTTAGGCAAGCCATTGGCGGGGGCTCAGAAGCACTGCGTCCGACCTCATGGCCCGCTTCCTAAGAGAGGCGGAAAAGCCACAAGAGAGCGACGCAAAAAAGCCTCGGGTCGCGGATGTCGCGGCCCAAGAGGGTCTTCCAAAATTTTTGTGCGGAGGAAAGATTAAGGGACGAGGACGGTGAGAGCTTCAAGCGATTTACGCAGGTTCAAGCGACCTTCCGTTGAAACAGCGTACGTGCCTTTGTCGACGCCATCCAAAAGCGCTTTGCGGATCTGTGCAACCGTTGCGTTCGGACGGTGACTCCACAAGACAGCAGCCGCACCGGAAACGAAGGGCGTCGCCATACTCGTTCCGTCTTCGTAGCAATAGCCGCTGCCTGCATATGTCTCACACTTTGCCGATGCGGGATAAGTGCTGAAGACGCCTTGGCCAGGAGCAACGAGGTGAACAAGCTTTCGGCTGTAATTCGAAAAGCTCGTCATGTAATCGTTGTAGGTTGAAGCGCCTACGGTGATCGCGTCAGGAAGCCCGAAAGCACCAGGGTAGGTGGGCGACTTTTCGAGATCTTGTCCTACGTTATAGGCATCGCCGTTACCAGAAGCTGCGATGAACAAAACTCCGCGAGAACCGAGAGTCGAGACCACACTTCGGAGAGTTTTCGAACAGCCTCCGCCCCAACTTGCATTCACAACGCGAGCTCCGCGCGAAACCGCGTATTGAATGGCGGCGATTGCGTCGCTCATCATGCCTTGTCCGGCATCATCCATGAAGTCGAGCGGGAGAATCTTCGCGTCGGGCGCAACGCCTTTCATCGCGTTTCCGCTTTGATGTTCGGCCGCGATGATCCCGGCGACGTGGGTCCCGTGACCAGAACCATCGGTCACATTGCCCGATTTTTGTTCGAAGTCGTAACCTCGAACGTCGTCGACGTAGCCATTGCCGTCGTCATCAAGACCGTTGCCGGGAATCTCTTTCGTATTCACCGCAATTTGATTCACAAGCTGCGGATGAGTGACATCGACGCCTGAGTCAACAACGGCAACAATGACGTCTTTTCCAGTTGCGATCGGCCAAACGGAAGGAGCTTCGATTCTCTCGTGGCCCCAGGCGCGATAATCTGATGCGGAAGTCACTTTCGATGACGCTCGTAACGAAGATTTTGGCGAAACTCGAATTTCATTGAGAGAAACTTTTTGATCGTGCTCGGCAAGTACGATTTCCCCTAGGTGGGGTTGCAAGAGATCTCTTGCGAGAGCGTCCCGGTCTTCCGCTTGCTCCACGGTGATGGAGCCATCATTCCAAGTGACGAGAAATTGGTTGGGGAGCGCGGAGCTAGCGCACTCGGCGCTGGGCTTTTCCACGCTCTCCGCTCGTACCTTGCCGTTGTCCATTCCGCAGGCGGAAAGAAGCAAGAGCAAGAGTACGAGCGGGGGCGTAGAGCGGGCGCGTACGACATCCATGTCGAACCCTTCCAGAGAAGCATCCTGCCTCTCTGTCTCTATGATCGCAGGAACCCACCGGATCGGTTAGTCCAAGCCCCGCAAACAGGACTCTTGATCGGCCGTGCCGCCAAGTCAGAGGACTGGGAAAATTTTTCTGGTCTGGATTTTTAGACGCGATCGCAGCCGCTGGGAACTAAAGCTGCGCAATGAACTCTTTCAAGAGCGAGCAGAATTTGTCTTCAACCATACGGGCGGTTTGCGTCACTTCCTCGTGCGAGAGCTTGTGTTTAGCGATGCCCGCAGCAGGATTGGTGATGCAGCTCAAAGCGCAGACACGTAGACCCAAGTGGTTAGCTGCGATGGCTTCAGGCACCGTGCTCATGCCGACAGCTTTACCGCCGAGCATTTGGAGGTAGCGGACTTCCGCCGGAGTCTCGTAAGTGGGTCCGCTGACGGCGCAGTAGATTCCTCTCCAGTGGCGAATTTGCTGTTTAACCAAAATCTCGGCGAGCTTGTCGTTGAGTTTTCGGTCGTAAGCTTCGCTCATGTCGGGAAAGCGTGGACCCAGCTGCGCAAGGTTCGGACCCTTGAGGGGATTGTCTCCCATCAAGTTGATGTGATCATCGATGATCATGAAATCGCCAGGAGCCATCTGCGCATCGAGGCCGCCGGCCGAGTTTGTGAGCAGAAGAATCTCGATTCCGAGCATCGCCATCGTGCGGGTGGGATGCACGACCGCCGTCATCGAGTGGCCTTCGTAATAATGAACGCGACCCTGAAGGCATGCGATCGGAACGTTGCCAACGTGACCGAGCAGCAATCGTCCGCCGTGGCCATCGATCGAAGGAGAGATGAAGCCCGGAATTTCGTCGTAAGGAAGAGACGTTTCAACGTCGATGAGGTCGACAAAGGAGCCAAGGCCGGAACCTAGAACAATGCCCATTCGCGGCTTAATGTGCGATCGTGCGCGGATGTAGGCGGCAGATTCTTCCAGGTTCTTCTGTATGTTCAAAGCCTTAGTTCACCTTTCTCTTCGCAATCAAAGCGTTCACATTTGGCTTTTGCAAGGAAATAGTCGTCGCCGACAAAAGCGTATTTTTCGCCTGCGCGAAAAGTGCATCGGTTGCGGGCTTCTCGGCGTAGAGGGTGTAGAGCTTCTCGCCTTTGCGAACTTCGTCTCCAAGCTTGCGATGAACTTCGATTCCCGCCGTGAAGTCGACGGCATCATTCGTCTTCAAACGACCAGCGCCAAGGGCCAAAGCGGCTAACCCGATTTTTTCTGTTTCGAGTGCGCCGACGAAACCCTCTTTCTCGGAAAGAACGTCGACGCGAGTTTTCGGCGAGGGGAGCTTTTCCAAATCGCCACCCTGGGCTTTACAGAGTTTGCTGAACATTTCCCAAGCTCGGCCTGAGCGCAGAGCTTCTTCGGCGAGCTTCAGCCCTTCCTCAGCATCATTCGCCTTACCCCCCAGCCACACCATCGTGCCCGCGAGTTCAAGACTCAACTCCTTAGTGTCTGAAAAATCGGATCGTCCGAGGTAATCCTCGCCTTTCAAAATCGCGAAACATTCACCCATTTCGAGAGCGTTTCCGATGAAACGGCCGAGCGGCTGCTCCATGTTCGTCAGGAGAGCGGCTACACGTTTTCCGTGAGCAGTTCCAATCTCCATGAGCTTGTTGGCCAAAGTCTCTGCTGCTTCGAGAGTCTTCATGAACGCGCCGGACCCAAACTTCACGTCGAGGACGAGCGCGCCGATCCCTTCGGCAAGTTTTTTCGACATGATACTCGCGCAAATGAGCGGAAGCGACTCAACCGTCGCGGTCACATCGCGAAGCGCATAGATTTTTTTGTCGGCCGGGCAGATCTCTTTTGTTTGTCCGATGATCGCGTAGCCAAGCGTTTCGACTTGTCTCGCAAATTCGTCGAGAGAAAGACCAATGCGGAATCCGGGAATCGCCTCGAGTTTGTCGAGCGTTCCACCCGTATGCCCAAGTCCACGGCCCGCGATCATGGGGACTCGAACACCGCAAGCCGCCGCAATCGGCGCGAGGATCATGCTTGTTTTATCACCAACACCACCGGTGCTGTGTTTATCGACCGCGATGCCGAGGTGCTTGAAATCGAGCGTGCGTCCCGAATGCAGCATCGTTTCGGTTAAAGTTGCGGTTTCTGGCCCCGTCATGCCTTTGAAGTAAACGGACATCAACCAAGCCGACATCTGATACTCGGGGAGTTCACCGCTTACGAAACTTTCGATGAGAAAACGAATTTCCTCAGGAGTGTGAGTTCCGCCGTTGCGCTTTTTCTTGATGAGTTCAGCCGGGAGAAAGTTCACGAGAGAGCACTCCTTTTATTTTTCAGTAACCCGAAGGAGACACGTCACTACCGGTGACGAGCGCTACGCCGGAGCTTGTGCCGAGGCGATCCGCACCTGCGGCAACCATCGCTTGGGCTTGCGCAAACGTTTTGATTCCGCCGCTCGCTTTGATCTTCACGTGGCTTGAGCAAGTCTGTCGCATGAGCTTGACGTCTTCGATCGTGGCGCCTCGGCCGAGGAAGCCCGTCGCCGTTTTCACGAACCCAGCGCCAGCCGCTTCAGAGGCGCGACAAGCGTTTACGATTTCTTCTGGCTTCAGCAGGCCTGTTTCGAGAATGACTTTGACGACGGCGTTGCCTGCAGCGCGCACAACTTCGCGAACATCTTGCTCTGCCGCTTTCCAGCTCGCGATCTTCACGAGATCGAGGCGAATCACCATGTCAATTTCCGATGCGCCATCCGCGACCGCTTGTTCCGTCTCGAGCGCTTTCACTTTCGAAAGACTTGCGCCGAGGGGGAAGCCAATCACCGAAGCCGACAAGACTTGTGTGCCTTCGAGCCATTCGCGTGTGCGTTTCACGAAGACTGGATTCACGCAGACAGCTTTGAAGCGATGTAGTTTTGCTTCTTCGCAGAGGCGCGCGATCTCGGATTCGGTCGCGTCGGCCTTGAGGAGCGTGTGATCGATCAGAGGGGCGAGATCACCCGGGGCCGTGATAGTGCCCTGCATAAACCCTCCAAAAAAGTTGAAATTAACCACCTGCAGCCGGATTGTCAAAATATGGTCCGCAAGCATTACTTGGTCACGGGGCGAGTACAAGGCGTTGGTTTCCGTAACTTCGTTTACAAGCAGGCTCGCGGATTAGGCGTGCGAGGGCAAGTGCGGAATCTCGTCGACGGAAGAGTCGAGATTCTCGCGCAAGGCGACGCCGCCGCGATGAAAGCGTTCGATGTTGCGGTCGCGCGTGGTCCAATGATCGCGAACGTAACGAAGCTCGAAATCAGGGAACTCGAAATCACCGAAGTGAACGAATTGGACGCGAGTCTCGCCAATGCGCGCGACTTTGCGATCGTAGAAGACGGGGAGACTCCATGGTCCATCAAATCTTGAAGCTCTTTGTTTGCGTCGCGCTTGTCGTCTCGATGACGGGATCCGCCTTCGCGCAAGCGGGCTCACTTTCAGACGACCAAAAGAAATCACTCAGTGGTCCGCGGAAGCAACTCGCAACGATCATCTTTGGCGGATTAGGCGGAGCGATCTTGGGCCTCAGCACGTTGAGCTTCTATGGTCGGCCGCAAGATAAGCTTTCAAACATCGCGATCGGAGCTGCGGTCGGGGTCATCGCGGGAACTGCGTTTGTTACGTACAAAGCGGCGACAAATCCCTCTGAGCTCTACGGAGATCGCTCGCAGCTTGAACACGAATTGGCGTTAGCTCAAGCCGCCAAAAGCGGCGAGAGCCCCGCACTTGGTGCAAAGCTCACTTTTGAATTCTAATCGGCAAATTGGAATTAGCGATTCTGCTCAGCTCGATTTCTTGAAGCGGCTCGCGAGTCCGCCAAGTGCTCCGGCAGCTCCGCCCGTAGGCTGAGCTGGTTGCGGTTGCGGTGGTACGCCCACGCCAGCTGGCTTCGCGCCTGCGCCCGCTTTCATCTCACCCTCGTTTTTGCCGAGAACATCGTTCATCGTCTCGCGAGTGATCAAGTCTCGCTCGAGCAATGTGCCCAAGTAAGCTTCGAGCGTGATGTTACCTTGCGCGCGCGTGATCTGCATCGTCGACGGGATTTGGAAGATCTTCCCCTCGCGAATCAAGTTCGCGATCGCCTTGTTGTTGAACATAACTTCAAAAGCCGCCACGCGACCGCCGCCTACTTTGGGCAACAGTGTTTGCGCGATAACGCCGCGAAGAGATTCCGCGAGCATGACGCGAATCTGCGCCTGCTTCGATTCGGGGAAGACGTCGATGATACGGTCAACAGTCTTGGGGGCGCTCGAGGTGTGGAGCGTTCCGAAAACTAAGTGACCTGTTTCAGCCGCGGTCAACGCGAGCTGAATCGTCTCGAGGTCACGCATCTCGCCGACGAGCACGATATCGGGATCTTCACGAAGCGCGGCTTTCAGCGCGTTCGCAAAAGATTTCGTGTGACCACCGACTTCACGTTGGTTGATGAGTGACTGCATGTTCGGATGCACGAACTCGATCGGATCTTCGATCGTGATGATGTGCGCTTGTTGATTCTCGTTGATGTAGTTGATCAGGGCAGCAAGCGTCGTCGACTTACCGGAGCCCGTGGGTCCCGTTACGCAAACCAAACCTTTGTGGACTTTGACCATCTCGATCAACTCAGGTGGAAGATTCAAGTCTTCCGCAGTTTTAATTTTGTCGGGAATGATCCGGAAAACCGCCGCGAGACCCTTGCGCTGCATGAAAACGTTGCAACGGAAACGCGCTAAACCTTCAACCGTGTAGCTGCAGTCAAGCTCCCAGTTTTCCATGAAGTTGCGCTTTTGCTTCTCGGTGAGGATTTCGAAAACGAGCTGCTGAACCTCTTCGTTCGAGAGAGATTTCATCGCCAGCTTCACCATCTCGCCATCCAAGCGAAGGTAAGGCGGAGAGCCCGCCGTCAGATGCAAGTCTGAGGCGTTCTGCTGAAACATGATTTTGAAGAGCTGATCGATGTTTGCCATTGCTCGCGTCACTCCGTGGGAGCCTGCCGGATCTGCAGTGCCAGTGGCTCCTATAAATTTTTATCGGCGGAATCGACGGTTCTGTTGAGGTCTTGAGCGGCTTTGGCTAAAGTCCTCGACTCTAGCCGCCATCGAGCGTCATTCCGGACGTCCTGTTGGTGGAGAAAGCGAACTGGTCACTATGCCCTCAGAGATTTTAATCAACGTTCGACCCAACGAAACCCGCGTGGCTTATCTCGAGAACGGGACCCTTTTAGACCTCAAGATCGAGCGTAAAACCTCCCCGACCTTGGTTGGATCCGTCCTTCGCGGCAAAGTGATTCGAGTTTTGCCGGGAATGCAGGCCGCGTTTGTTGATATCGGGCTAGACCGAGCTGCCTTCCTTTACGTCGGTGACGTGCGAGGCGATATGGACGAAGCGGGTCACGAGTTGTTCGATCCTGAGCCGGTCCAAGAGGAGGACCGCGGCGGCGCCGAAAACCCAACTGGGGATGCGGCTCCACACAAGCCCCGCATCCAAGAGCTTCTCAACGAGGGTCAGTCGATCTTGGTCCAGGTGGCAAAAGATCCACTCGGCTCAAAAGGCGCGCGGATCACGACCCACATCTCTCTCCCTGGCAGGAACGTCGTCTTCATGCCGACGCTCAACCACCTGGGCGTCTCCAGGCGCATCGAAGACCCGGCCGAGCGCGAACGCCTTCGCGACATCGTGGCCAAGATCGAACCTAAAGGCGGCGTCATCGTGCGCACGGCGGGTGAAGGAGCTTCGGAAGCAAGCCTTCGCTCCGACCTCGATTACTTGCACCGTCTTTGGCAGGACATCCAAAAAGGTTACGAGAAGAGAACGAAACCCGGCTCCGTTCACACCGAACTCGATGTTGAGCTGCGCGCACTTCGCGACCTTTTGAACGAAGATGTCGAGCGCGTGATCACCGACGACGATGAGGCTTACAAGCGAATCTCCGCCTTCATCTCGCAGTTCATGCCAAAGTTTAAGAACAAGGTTTCGCTCTACCGCGAGCCGCGTCCACTCTTTGACCAATACGAGATCGATCTCGAAATCTCGCGAAGCCTCGAGCGAAAAATTTGGCTCAAGTCGGGTGGCTATATCGTCGTCGATGAGGCCGAGGCCCTCGTTGTCATCGACGTCAACACGGGTAAATACGTCGGAAAGAAAGATTTCGAAGATACGATCTTGAAAACGAACCTCGAGGCTGTCCGGGAGATCGCGCACCAGCTGCGGATCCGCAACTGCGGCGGCATCATCATCATCGAC
>SYLX01000165.1 GCA_005808505.1 Bdellovibrionales bacterium
GATTCCGCCCTTAACCGTGAAGTCGTAGAAGTTCTTGGCGAAGAGTGCGTTGATCTTGACGCGATTCTGAAAGCGTTTGTCTTCGCGGATCGTCGTCGAGCCACCTGCCGGATTTTCCGGCGTCGTCGTGGTGACCGTGCGCTCGGTCACGCCCACGGGATCGTCAACTAATCCGATCTCGTAATAACGATCAAGACCGGGCTGTACACGGAGACTCAAATACGACTTCGCAGCTCCAGCCGCCGTCGCGTTGAACAAGTAGTGAGAGTGGAAGTCGATGCTTGTCTGCATCTTCGAGCCAGCGTCGAGCAAGTTATTGATCGAAGCCACGGCATTATTAACTTCTTCGATCGTCTGCTCGTCGTTGACGAGCTTACCGATCGTGCCGTCACCGCGGTTGATCTTAGAAGTGATCTCTTCGACGTTCTTGATCGTGCCTTCAATTTTGCGGAGCGATTTCACGGCTTCTTGGAGCGAAGCTTTTAAGCCGTCAGGGCCTTTTTCGTTCACGATGCCGTTGATCGTACCGGTGATCTCGTGGATATCATCGACGATTTCGCCGATTTGATCTTTGCGCTCCGTCGAAAGCACCGCGAGGTTCTTCGTGATTTGCTCGAGGTTACTGATGATGCGGCCGAGCGGCTTATCTTCATCACCTTCTGTTGCAGAACGAATGTTTTCCGCAACGCCACTCAACGATTTCGTGATCTTCGAAACCTCGGAAATCAGCCGATCAACGGAGGCACGGTCGTCGACAACGAGAATCTGCTCCCCGCTTCGAAGCGGCGGATCACGCGGATCACCGGAAATGATCTCGATGTGCTTATCACCTAAAATTCCGTTGGGGCGGATCTCGATGCGCGCTGACTTCGTAACCGGCGTCGCCCCTTCGAGAACCATCTCGATCCGGGCTTGCCCGTTTTCGAGTCTAATCTCTTTGATGATTCCGACATTGATACCGGCCATGCGGACGCCTGAGTTCTTAACGAGGCCTGAAGCGTCATCGATATAGAACCAAGCTTCTTTGCTGTTGCCAAGATAGCTCGGGTCATTGCTCACGCGCAGGGACATGCCCGCGATAATCCCCGCGACGATGAGGACCATGAGTCCGACTTTGAATTCCGGCGCCTGCAGCCAGGTCATTTACGCTCCAGCTCCCGATGAACACCCTTGGCGACGAATCTCTTAACGAGGTCGATGTCCGAGCGCAAGAAATCATCTGGCGTTCCGTACAAAAGAACTCGGCCGGCATCGAGCATCGCGACATGATCGGCGATGCGGAATGCGGCAAAGAGGTCGTGGGAGACGACGATCGAAGTCGTCCCCTTCTTTAGATTATGTGTGCTGACGATGAGATTATCCACCATTTCGGTGAGAACGGGATCGAGGCCCGTCGTGGGCTCGTCGTAGATCAAGATCTCCGGGTCCAAAGCCAAGGCGCGAGCGAGGCCCACGCGTTTTCGCATCCCGCCGCTCATCTCCGAGGGCTGCTTATTGAAATGCTTCTCGTCGAGACCCGAATCTTTCAGCCGCTCTCTCGCAAGCTCAACCATCGTCGACTTCGGAAGATCGCGTCGATGTTCGCGCAAAGGAAACAAAACGTTCTCGATGGCCGTCATGTCGTCGAATAAAGCTGCGTATTGAAACAGCATGCCGTAGCGCTGACGGAGGAACGTCAGCTGATTGTTATCGAGATTCGTGATCTCATTCCCCAAGACTTTGATCGAACCAGAACTGGGGCGTAGAAGTCCCAGAATATGCTTGAGGAGAACGGACTTACCCGTCCCTGAGTATCCAATGATGACCGTGATCTCGCCGCGCGGAATCTTTAAGTCGATGCCATTTAAGACGAACTCTTTGCCGTCGAATGACTTCCGCACATCGGTGATATCGATGGCGTGAGAGCCCGTGAATGTTCGCGCCGGCGTGATTTCTGTCATTTAAAGACGACTGCTTTCCACTGGTAGAACACGTTGATCAAGTTCGTAACGAAAAAATCGAGGACGATAATCATCACCATGCTCAAGACGACACCTTTGTTCGTGCTCGAGCCGACGCCTGCCGCACCACCTTTGGTCGTGTACCCGCGATGCGTGCAGATCACGGCGAAAAATAGGCCAAAGATTGCCGCTTTGAAAAGCCCTTCGTAAATGTGGAAGGGTTCTAACCAAAGTGTTGTGCGTGCCCAGAACTGAGCTTCATCCATTTCGAGAAGATGAATGGAGATTAGCCAGCAACCAAACATCGAAACGAAATCGAAGACGCCTGTCAAAAGAGGCATCACGAAAACAGCCGCAAGAATCCGCGGGCTCACGAGGTACTGAATCGGATTCACGCCCATGACTTCGAGGGCGTCGATTTGCTCCGTCACGCGCATCGTCCCAAGTCGCGCGGCCATGGCTCCGCCCGCGCGTGCTGACACGATGAGGCCCGTGAGAACTGGACCAAGCTCTTTAAAGATAGAGAGACCAACTGTCGGACCAACCAAGCTCTCAGCGTTGACGAGTTTAAAGCCAAGATAAATTTGGTAAGCAAGTGCTAGACCCGTGAAGAATCCCGAAAGCGAGATGATGGAGATCGACTTGTTACCGATGAACTCCATGTGCGACATCAGCTCTTGGAAGCGGAACGGTCGACTAAAGAACGCTTTTGTCGCTTGCCAGCCGAAGATGATGAGTTCTCCGGTCTCCATCACGTTCTGCTTGATGGAACCCCAGAGCCAAAACCAGATTGCGTCGAGCTTTTGATTGAAGCGTTCGCGGCGCTCGGCGTAGTTCATCGCGCAGCTCCTTCGTAAGACGCACCGATAAAACGGCGCGGCACACGGTCGCTCACGCGGGTCAAAACTTCGTACGCAATGGTGCCCGTCATTTGGGCGACGTCTTCGGCAAGAATCCTTTGCCCCTTCTGCTCACCGATCAACACAACTTCTTCGCCGTTTTGAACCGGCGCTTTCAGATCGGCGACATCGGTGAGATCTACCATGAAATAGTCCATGCAGACGATTCCCGCTATCGGAACCCGCTGTCCCCGACACAGGACTGATCCTTTATTGGACAAAGCACGCGCCCATCCGTCCGCGTAGCCAAACGGAATGACACCGATCAAAGAAGGACGATCCGCGCGCCAAGTGGCTCCGTAAGAAACGACATCGCCTTTAGCTACTTTCTTCGTAAGAACGATGCGACTCTTCAAACTCATCACGGGTTTAAGATCAACCGCGAGAGCCGGATCGGCCGCCGCTTGGACTCCGTAAATTGAGATTCCAGGTCGAGCTCCGAGCGGTCCGACCTCTTCCTTGCGCAATCCCTCTTGTGAGAGGGCGCGTTTCCAGACGCCGACGGTTCCACCTGAGTTCAACGCGTGCGCGTGAACTTTGAGACCCCGAAATGCGCTCATCACCTTTGCGAACTGAACGAATTGAGATTGCGAATCACCCTGCGCAACGCCCGCATCGTCACCGCGCAAAAGATGCGTGCAAACGCCTTCGAGCTCAAGTGAAGAATGATTAGCAAATCGTTCGCGGAGCCGAGGAGCCTCTTCGATAGCAAAGCCGAGACGGTTCATTCCGGTATTGAACTTCAAATGAACTTTTGGTTTTGCCTTTTTCAACGTGGATTTTAAGGCGACCTTTTCTAGCGCGTCGAGCTGACTCCAGTCGCTAAGAACGGTCGTCAGCTCGTGATCGATCATCGCTTGTGCGGAAACTTCATCCGAAAACACACCGAACACGAGAAGGTCTTCACGGTCTCCGTTTTTACGAAGCTTGATCCCCTCTTCGATGAGCGCCACGCCTAAATGCCGGGCACCGGCGATGCGGAGGGCGTTTGCAACTTCCCGATCACCGTGACCATAGGCATTGGCTTTGATCATGGGACAAAAGAAGGCCGCGGGATCCACAAACCCACGCAGGACAAGAAAGTTAGCCTGCACGGCGCTGAGGTCGATCTCTGCAATCGACGGCCGGAAAATCTCACTCACTGATTCTCTCCACTTAATCTCGATTCGGCTCCTGATGAGCCGTCTCCACCAGGCGTGCCGTCGCTTGAGCGCATCGAGCTGACTTCCGCGCGTTCGCTTGAAGGCATCTCGCGCGGAGAAAAGTCGAGCTGGAAACCTGGCGTAGCGCTCGCAAGGCAAACTTTGTTTCCGCCGGCTCGTTTTACCTCGTGCATCGACTCATCCGCGGAACGTATCAGACTCTCCGCATCGCTTGAGAACGAAGGATATTCGCTGACACCACAACTCATTGTCACGTTGCCCAGCGAAAGACTTTCTAGAAGCGGGATCCTTGTCATCTCAACGATTCGGCGGATGCGCTCGGCCTTAACCGCCGCACCCATGTGCGGAGTGTGGGGAAGCAGACACGCGAATTCATCGGGACCAATGCGCGCGACGATATCATTGGTGCGCGTGGTCTTCTTTAACATCTGGCCGATCGTCTTCAGAATGCTATCGACCGGTTGGTACCCGAGCTTTTGGTTGAACTTCCCGATTCCGTCGATGTCCATCACGATCAATGAGACAGGAAGAAGTAGCCGACGCGCGCGCGCAATCTCGTCATCCAAAAGTTTTAAGAAATGCTTGCGATTGTAGACGCCCGTCACGGGATCGCTGGTGTCGAGGAGATGTTTTTCCTTCATCGTGAGATTGCGCTTATACGCGATATCCAACATGTGACGAAGAGCGAGAAGCCGACTTGAATCGGTTTCGGCATCCGTTTCCTCAAGCACCACGAAGACACCGACGACATCGCCATCGACTCTATGCGAAAAGGCGGTGAACTTTTCTTTTTTAAAGACTTCGAGAACTAAGGTTCTCAACGCCGGGAGCGTGCTTGGCTGATCAAGATACTTCGCGAGGGTTGTCGTGTCTTCGCGCTTGAGATCAATACCAATACCGCGGAACTTCTCTGTCGGGAGCAGCGTTGCCTGGGAGAAGAGCAACGACATGTGACTCGGGACGTACTTGAAATACAGAACCGGAGTTGATCCCAGAATGCGGGTCACGGAATCCATGAACACTTGCACCGTGGGTTCGAGTTCTTTATTCATCGAAAAGCGACTTAGGGAATTATTGAAGCCAGTCAGATCGATGAGGTTCGAAGGTTTTTCGGCCAGAACCGGCGCGAGAGGCGGCTGGCCGCCCGCTCCTTCTCCGCTGAAGTGTTCGCGAAGCTGCTCGCTTTCAAATTGGAAGTAGAGTCGCGAAGCCGCGCGATCCATCTTTTGGATGATCTCAAGACTCGAAACAAAGGGTTTCACGATGGAATCGTAAGCTAGGCCGCGACCGACGTACTGAAAGGCTTGAAGCTGAAGGGCCGATGGTACGATAAGAATCGGCAGAATCTCGGGACTGAGAGCATTGAGGTCGATTAAAAACTTTTCGATCCCGTCGCTAAAGGCTTCGACATCGACCGTAACGATGTGCGGAAGCTCTTCGCGCGCCATCGCCAGCGCTGACTCAAGCGTCGGATAAAAACGCGTGTCTTCATAGCCCATCGATTGGATGGAATCCATGACAGGCTTGATCGATGAGAGATCTCGATCAATCAAGAAAACGGTGAACTCTTTACGACGCTGGGTAATATCCACGTTCTATTTAACCTCTCGCCTTCGGACGACGGATCTTCACTTCAAAGGGCTTAGTCGCTCCGGCGTTAGCCACGACGTCAACTCCACCCGAAGCCGAGGCTACGGCAGAAGTTGCGGCTTGGCTCGAGGAAGTCGCTACACCAGGAGCTCCCGGCGACTTTGCGGAACCAAAAGCCTCCTTGAGGCTCATGTTTGCAAACGCCTCGGAGTCATCATCGTCATCATCTTCGAAACTGAAGGGTTTCGATTCCGCCTGCTTTGGCATCTCTTGATCAGCCGAAGACTTCACTGCCGCATCTTTTGCGCTCGCTTGCGCAGCGGTCTGGGCTTGGCTGGGCGTCGCGGTGGCCGCGGGTTTTTCTTTGATCTTGCCGAGTGCTTTTTGCAAAGCGATTTGGAGAGGATTCGGAGGCAAGCTCGGTGGAACCGCGATCGTCGGTTTATCAGTTGTGACCGCTTTCTCCGCCGTTTTGTTTTCAGCCTTGGCTTCTGGTTTGGCGTCGAGTTTCGGTTCGGGCTTCAAGATATCCTCCGATCCTTGCGCGGGTTCGAAATCTGCAAGAACCGAAACGGTCTTTGTCGGCTCGTTTGCATTTTCATCTCTCGGTGGCGGCGGGGTGGCGAAAGCTTCGCTGATCGAGCTGGCGAGAGCTCCGACTTCTTGCTGCCGGAATGCTTGCTTCTCCTCGGTGGAGACCGGGAATTTCATGGTGAAAGTAGCCCCTTCACCGGGAACCGTTTCGATATCGCAGTGAGCGCCGATGCGATCAAGTGCAGATTGAACGAAAGCAAGACCGAGTCCCATCCCTTTCGTCGATTGGAAACCCCGGAAGAAGGGATCAAACGCCTTCTCTTTCACATCTCGACTCATGCCAACGCCCGTGTCGCCAACACTTAAATAGATGCTGTCGCTCAAGTAATCGAGTTGGACTTTGATTTGCTTTTGCGGACGCACCTTCAAGGCTTCACGGGCGTTGTCGATGACGTGCGTGAGCGCTTTTTCGATTTGTCCAGAGGAGCCATGGACCAGTGGAACCTGATGAAGATCGAGAACCACGTCGATCTGCTCGGTCTTGAGTGCCGACGCGTTCTTTTCAAACACTTGGATGACCGTGGTGCGAAGATCCATCGTTTCGGTTGGACCGACTTCCTCAGCGCTACCGGCCCAAGCATGAAGGCGCTCGAGCACTTCTTTGGCGCGGCGAGCTTCTCTTTCGATGCTCTCGGCGTGATTGCGAATTTCGGTTTCTTCCGCTTTGGTCTTTGTCAGCTGCGCATGACCGAGGATGGCGAGAAGCGGCTCTTTCATCGCGTTTGTGAAACCTTCTTTGAAAAGGTCGTAAACCGCTTTGCGCTCGTTTGCGAGTTTTGCATGAAGACCTGTCTCCGTACCCGCCTTCGTTCCGGTAGAGCTTGTCTCTGTCAGAGTGTCTTCGCGGACTCCGCCTTTAGCCGTTGTCGATGAATCCCCCTTCGAGCCGGACGAGAGATTCCAGGAAGCTTTCGAAGCCAGAGCTGCGGGACTGCTTTCCGCAAGCAGACGAGTGAGGGTGCCGATCTCATCTTTTGTATCGAGCGGACGGAAGCCGTGAGGTTCACCGCGGTTGATTGCGCGAATTGCCGCCGAGGCATCTTCAATAGGTTGGGCAATACTTCGCCCCAAGAGGAAAGCGAGGATCAAACCGAAGAGTCCAACCGCCGCACCGGTTGAAAGCGCAGTGCTCACGTGGTTATTCACGAGGTCCTGTGCGGTCGAAAGGGGCGAAGTGATCACCGCGTAGAGGTTCGTGCGATCAACTTTTTCGTAGTGGCCCATGACAGGCTGGCGTTCGATGTCGTCGTAGTTTCCGCTCGCCGCCGCTTTTTTAGCCTTTACGATCTCGGAAACGATCGGATCTTCGGTGAACAGGGCGCCTAAATAAGCTTTGTTGACGTGGGACGCGATGTAACCGCGCTCATCGACCAGGTAAACGGTGTTGACCGAGCCGATGTAATCTTCCGTTACGTCGGCAAGCGGATTACCCGTAGCGAAACCCACGACGATGGCTTTCTTTCCGGTTCCGGAAGGAGCAGCAGCGTAATCGGTTCCATCAGGCAAGGTTGGATCCGCCGGAGCACCGGGAGCACCTTGCGGAATCGCATTTTGAATTTCGACAGAAATCATCATTGCGTAAACCGGGAGAGCTTGAGGATCGCTCACGCGAACCCAGATCATTTCGCCGTCCTTCACTCGCGCGTACGGAAGACTCTTGATCAAAACGGTTTCGTGACCTTGGGGCCACTGCTCGGCTTTCGTGCCGGGATTGCGTTCGATCCACTGAGGAGCCCATTGGCCGCCCGCTCCGGGTTGAACCAATCCGATCACATCGAAACCCGAAACCCCACGCGCCCGCGCTTGAGGTCCTTGCGACATTCGGCCAGCGGCGTAGCGAACGAGTTTAGTCTTCTGCTCATCGAGTCTCTCTTGAACGAGTCGCTTGAGAGGTGCAATCTGCTTCATGGAAGAGTCGGCCATGAAACCAAGTTTATCTTTGAGGAGAAGACCACGCGTCTTCCAGACGACTGCGGCAACTGATCCCACTAGCACTAGGAAAACGAGCAGCGTGATTTTCCACTGAATACGCATAAGGTCCCCATCCTTGGTGACGTCGCAAGTGCGCGTCGAAAACAAACTCGCTAGCCAAACGTGAACTCGCCGCGGATAAGAAATTTGACGATCGCCGAGGTCATCGTCTTGACGACCCTGGTAACCGGCTTGCGAATGCACTGGCTTGGCTGAGAATAAACCCCGAATTTCATTCTACTTTTATGCCTCTCCCCGACGCAAGCCGAGAGCCTCGAGGAAAGCCCAAGTTGAAGAGAAGTTCGACCAAAGTCGGCTTCTCTTGCGTGTGGTTCCCTTTTGCTTTCGGGAATCTCTCGACGTTGGTAGGGAGTTTGGTTATTCTCGCGCCTCTTATGCGCGACACACTCGAGAGTTGTGAATTCCTGGTGATCGGTTCTGGTCTTGCTGGCTTATCCTTTGCGCTGAAAGTGGCGGATCGGGGGCGGGTCGTCATCTTATCGAAGACCTCGGCTCCCCAGACAAACAGCTCGATGGCCCAAGGCGGAATCGCTGCGGTCATGTCGCCCGACGATAGCTTTGAAAATCATATTTCAGACACGCTGACGGCAGGCGCGGGTCTCTGTCACGAGGACGTGGTTCGAGCGGTTGTCGAGTCGGCTCCCGATCGGATTCAAGATCTCATCGCTTGGGGCGTGAACTTCGACGTGAAAGACACGAGTGGACGCACCCTCGACCTTACGCGTGAGGGAGGTCACAGCCACCGAAGGATTCTCCACGTTCAGGACCACACGGGCGCCGAGATACATAAACAACTTCTGACACGCGCGATGGCGCACCCGAACATCGAGTTTAAAGAGAATCATTTTGCGATCGATTTAATCCTCGATCGCGACTTTGAGCCTTTCTCGATCAAGCCGGCTCGTTGTATCGGGGCGCACGTTTATGATCGCAACGAAAACGTAACGGTGGATTACTTCGCCCGTTTCGTCATGCTCGCCACCGGTGGTGCCGGGAAAACTTATCTTTACACGTCGAACTGGAGTGGCGCGACGGGCGATGGTATCGCCATGGCTTACCGCGCGGGTGCGCGGGTCGCGAACCTGGAGTTCATGCAATTCCACCCGACTTGTTTATACCATCCGAGCGCGCGGAACTTTTTGATCACGGAAGCGATTCGCGGCGAAGGCGGCGAGCTTTTGAACGCGGAGGGTGTTGCGTTCGCGAAGAAGTATCATCCGATGGGAGCCCTTGCTCCTCGCGATATCGTGGCTCGCTCCATCGATGCGGAGATGAAGCGATCTGGAGCTTCGTGCGTCTTCCTCGACATCAGTCACAAGCCGGCCGAGTACTTGCGTGAGCGCTTCCCGGTGATCTACAAAACTTGTTTAAGCTACGGGATCGACATGACGAAACAGCCGATTCCGGTGGTTCCGGCTGCGCACTATCTTTGCGGCGGAGTCGTGGCGGATGTGAATGGCTGTACGGACGTTGCGGGCTTGCTCGCGGCGGGCGAAACGGCGTGCACGGGCCTACATGGCGCAAATCGTCTAGCGAGCAATTCGCTTCTTGAGTGCTTGGTGTTTTCGCACAACGCGGCTCAGTTTACGCTTGCGCGGTTTGATGAGTTTTCGGCTCCCGAGGCGCGCGCGAGTTCATGGAGTGCATCGGAGGAGCGCGACGAAGACGAGATGATCGTCATCTCGCACGTGTGGGAGGAGATCCGCCGACTGATGTGGAACTACGTCGGCATCGTGCGCTCCAACCGCAGGCTCGAGCGCGCCCACGCGCGGCTGAACACGATCATGAGCGAGGTTGCCGATTATTACGGCGGGCTCAAGCTCCACCCGGACATTATCGAGCTCAGGAACATCGCGCTCGTCGCGGACCTCACGGTGAAGTGCGCGCTCGCGCGGAAAGAATCGCGCGGGATCCACTTCAACTTGGATTTTGGGGGACTGGCGGGGGTTGCGCGCGACACAATCATCCCAAAGTGGACTACCTGATTGCGTTTTTAAATCTGACCATCGTGGCTGGCTGGTGTTTTGAACGGAGGCGACTCCCACTCAGAACACGACCCAAACCGGACTCTCTGTCGGACCGTTCCAATCTTTACTTTTTCGATTTTCGAAAGTGCTTCTGCAATGCCGGTAACGAGCGGTTGTGATGAACCACATAGATTGCTAAATGGAGTGCGAGGTACTCTTTCTTCTTTGATATGCACCACGTTTTTCGCGCGAGACGCTTGATTCGATCTCGGAGCATCGCAAATGTGTGATTCAAAGAAAACATGGGATCGAAACCTCTCTTCAACTCTCCCAAACCATAGTCTCGAGGCCGTCGACCTTTCGTCCGAATATGTTTAGCTTGTGGAAAGTGGCGCGCGATATCGCGAATGTAATGCGGATTTTCATCAGAAATAATTTCCGCGTTGGCAAGCAAGATTGGTTCTATCCTCTCAAATAGTTTTCGACGCGCCTCGGATCTTTTATCCTTCCGCGGACCAAACTTTTCTCTCGCAATTTTTGCAAGCGGACCGTTTGCCGGCATCTGAGCAATATCAAAATCGAGAATGCGCCGAGTGCCGGTTTCGACTGCGATCGGAATCGAGACGGCTTTAAATTTCGTCGCTTCGACAGTTTCTAAATCGTCAAATTGCACCGATCCAACTTTAGGAAGCTTTTCATTCATCGATTGCAATTCGCGCTCAGCCTCTAAACCAAGAAACATTAGTTTGCGTTTGATGGTTTTTCGGTGAACGCGATGCTTTCGCGCCATCGATCTCAAGGAACAGCCCTCTACAAAGTCGAGTTCGATCCGCCGATTGAGTTGCCGCTTCTTTTGTTCATAGCAAGTCGAAAACGTCGCTGTAGAGAAGCACTTCCCACACTTCTTACATCGAAAACGACTTACCCACTGTCCATCGGAGACGCGCCGATAACGACCATCTCGGACGTAATTCCGGACGCCGGACTCCGTCGTTTTCTCTGCTCCACAATAGGGACAACTGCGATTCATCAGGGAGGCAGAGAGCAAGATTCTGACCAGCTTCCTCTACTTCTACCTAGGTAACTCCCATATCTTCGCACGCAATCAGGTAGACCAGTTTGGGCTGGACTAGACGTCAAGTTCAAGCCACCCCCATCCGATCTAGCATTACAATTAAGCATCACCGCCCCGACATTCATCGAAGGAGGAAAGCATGGCCGCTTTCTGCAACACGTTCATGACCGCGGCGCGAATCAGTCGCGTCGCCGTCGTCGTGATGGCGACACTCGCGGGACTCTCTGGCTGCGGACCCGCTCCCACATCGCCTGAGTCCGCCGTCGAACTCCAGGTGCAGCAGGCACCGGCCGTTCTGCCCAATCCCGAGTCCCCACTCCGTATGCCGATGAAGGAAACGTCTGCTCCCGCCTATTTCGACAAATACATCCTCAAGGCGGTGGCGTATCTCTACGACAAACATCGCTTCGGCGGTTACGACGTCAACGCCGTATACACGCACGATCTGCTCTACGGAACCCACGGCGTTCTCAAATCCACCATGGGCACCAAAACCATGTGCGTCGCCGCCGTTCTCGAAGTCATGATCGTTGCAATGCAGATCTACGAGAAAGAAACCGGCAACAAGAAAATCTGGGATTTCCTTCCGCTCAAGAGCTGGAAAGGTCTTTCGGTCCGCGACATTCGCGGCCACATCTGGGTAAATTCAAAGTTCGATGCGGCCGGCACGGGTGACGCTCTCGCACGTTTCGGTCTCGGCGAACTCACGCCGTTCGAAAAGCTCCGTCCCGGAGCCTTCATCAACTTCAATCGTCACAAAGGAAACGGACACGCCGTCGTTTTCATGTCGTTCATCGACAAAAACGGTAAAGAGTACTCGACCCACAATCCAAACGTGATCGGCTTCAAGTACTTCTCAGCGCAAGGATTAAAAGACCCCGCAACCGCTGGCTTCGATTATCGATACGCGATCTTCTCCAAGAAAGAAGACGACTGCCCGGATATGCCGTACAAAAAAGACTGCGGCATCATCTACTCGAAATCGCGCAAGATGTTCAACGCCGGAAGAATGTGGGCACCAGCAAATTGGAACGCCGCCCGTCGCGACCAGATGGCGACAGCCGCAAGCACGCTCTCGCTCATTCCCGACACCATCTTTAACGCCGAATATTTCGACGGCGCCGAAGATACGGGCGATTAAGTTAAACTTCTTTTATTGACCGCTGAGTCCGGGTCGGAACATGACGCCGAAAAGCAAGTGAAGTGCTGTTCCCGGATTCGCGGTGAGCTTGAGGTCAGCGCGCAACCACAAAGCGTCGGTGATATAGAGAAGTCCCGCGACGCCTCCATGCAACCCCGTTTCCGTTTGCCGTGAAGTAGCGCCGTTCGGAAGAAACCAATTCAGATCCATGCCACCGTAACCGAGGGCTGAAACGCCCTCAGCCACGGGAATATCTGCGCGGTAGCGCACACTCAAAGTCGTGAAGTCGACTCCACTACCCTTCGAGTTGGCCGCTTCAAATTCAAAACCGCCAAATCCGTAATTAAGCGAGTAACGCCCGCCCCCGACCGGCAAGATTTCGGTAACGCCCTCGATTTGGTTGGGAAGCATGTAACCAAGAAAGAGACTGAAGTCATTGGGTCGGGATTCTCCCGATTGCGCGAAAGCGCTCGATGCCGCTATCGAGACGAGCAAAAGCGCCCCTACCCTCACTAGCGGAAAGCTTAATTTCTTCGAGACAAAGCGTGCGATGGTGACGAACTTCATAGGGTGCATGCACCCATCATCGTATGCGATCCCACCGCCGGCGACAATGCCGCTTGACGGGTTTTGTTTTTCCGACGGAAAATCAGGCCGACATGAAGCCATCCGACGCCTCCTCCAAAAACGTTGAACGCAGAGAAGGTCACTTCACCGGCCACAAGGGCACAGAGCTCTTCCATCAGGCTTGGCTTGCTCCGCAAAAGAACGCTAAGACCGGAGGCGCGACCTTGGTCATAACACATGGGATCGGTGAGCATTCCGAGTGTTACGTGAAGACCGCCGAAAACCTCGCTCAACTTGGATGGAATGTTTGCGCGTGGGACCTCCGCGGTCACGGCCGATCGGAAGGTAAACGCGGTTTCGTTGAAGACTTCCACTTCTACTCGCTTGATCTCGGCCACTATCTGAAGTTCCTTCGCGAGAACGGACGACTCGGCGAAAAGTTCGCGCTTCTTGGCCATTCTATGGGCGGGCTCATCACGCTTCGCCATATTCTCGATGAAGACAAAAGCGTGCCGACCCCGAAGGCATTGGCGCTCAGCTCTCCCCTTCTTGGATTCACGATTGCGGTGCCACCGATAAAAGATTTTGCCGCGCGCGTTCTTCACCGCGTGCTGCCGACCGTGACACTTTTTAATGAGCTGAAGTACGAAGATCTTACCCGCGATCCTGAGCACCTGAAAACGTACGCACAGGATCCTCTCCGTCACGACAAGATTTCGCCTGCCGTGTACCTGGGCATGATCGCTAACATTGAGCTGGCAAAGCAAAAGGCTGCAAAGATTCAACTTCCTGTTATCATCCAAGCCGGTGGCCAAGAGCGCATCGTGAATTTACCGGCAATCAAAGAGTTTTACGCAGCCGTTGGATCCGCGAAGAAAAAGCTCACCGTTTACGAAGATAGCTGCCACGAGGTCTACAATGACTTGGATCGGCTTCAGGCGATTCAAGAGCTCGATGCGTTTCTCAGTGACACTATTCAGTGACGCTATTCAGTGAAAACACGGGGCAAGGCGCGATCGACAGCTCCGTGAGAAAGTGAACCGATGTCTTCCGTTTCTACCTATGCATTCGCAACACTGACCCTCCTCATCGCCTGCCTCACGGCTTGTTCAACGAATCCGCCGATGAGCGAAGTTGCGCAGCCTTCGGATGCCACCAAACCTGATCCCGAGAAGTCGCACGTTGCGCGCATTGAACGCTACTCCGCTGGTGATTCCGAATACGCAGGTTTTTATAACAATTTCGAATTCAAAGCGACGATCCTGAACTCAAACATCCGAAACGCCCTTTTGGAGAGACAAGGCTCTTACTATCAATGGGACAGTGAGAAACGCCAACTTGAGTTGGAGAAGTCGAACAAAGAAGCCGCAGCTGAAATCGTCGTCTTCATGAGCTTCTTCACGCCCGAGCGCCGAAACGACAATCTCACGGATCTCAATTCTATCTGGCGCATCTACCTCGAAGCGGGTGGCCGTCGCTACCAAGCAAAGATCAAACGCACACGCACACTCCTAGCGGAACTGCAGGTTTTATTCCCCTATCACACGCGCTGGAACACGCCTTACTATCTCTCGTTCCCTGTGCCGACAACCGCGATCGAAACGCAGGAATCGACTCTCACCGTCACGGGTCCTTTGGGAACACGCACGATCAAATTCGCGCCGGTTCAATGATCTGACCGTCCCCGGACGAGACACTCTCATTCCAATTTCTAGATCTACGATCCCAGCGTAGGTTTAGGGCCCACCTATCGACTCATTCTTGCCGTGACGATATCGTCTCGCGAAGTTCTTACCCTGATCGCCGATCCTGTCTTCAGAAAGCGGGGCGAAAGATGGCGTCAACAACTCGATATACGATAGCAGTTCTTGGTTGCTTAGGGCTCATCGCTTGCGCAAAAGGAAATTTGAATGAGGAAGGCCGCGATCTCGGCCTAACAACCGACGCCCTTTCTTCGGAGAAAGTCGCAACGGACACAAAGTTCCGTCTCTACGCGGAGATTGCGTCTCCGGTCTCGGGCGGCCGAACACTTCAAGCCAACGACCTTCATCGAGACGGCTCGCGCATTTACGTCGCCTATAACTATGCTGGCGAAGTCCAAGCGGGAGCCATTCAGGTCATCGATACTTCGAATCCCGCAAAACCGGTTTTGGTTTCAGAAGTCGTGTTAGCCGACACAGATATCAACGGAGTCTATGTCTACGGAACTCAGCTCTTTGCCGTGGGCGCCACTAGCGCTAACGGTGGCTCCGCAATTTTGGTTCGCTTTGATCTCGACAGCGGAAAAATCAAAGCAGAAACGAAAACTTCACGTGTGCTCGGTAGCTACGCCGGAACAGACGTTATTGTCACAGACTCAACTATCTATGCGTTAAGCGGTAACACGGGCGGGGTCGAAACTTTTTCTCGCTCAACGCTCGCACCGATGAATTCGACAAGTGTCGCGGATGCACGGGCGCTGAGCTTTTCAAAAACAGAGTCTGAACTTTTCGTCTTGAGCGGAAACGCAAGCGGAAGCCTCATCAAACTTTCGCCCAATGGCGCAACACTCGCGACATACGCTACAGGCGGCGGCACAACAGCGGAATCGAAAGCAACCATCGAAAGCGGTAAGACTTCCGTATTAACTTCGCTCGGTGAAAGTGGTTTCAAAATCCTCTGCCAAGGTAGCGGAACGGTCCTGGGCTCGATTCCTGCCGTAACGCTGAATGGCCTTCTTGCATCACAGACAGTTACAAATGCCGTAACCGCAAACTCGAAATATGTTTTCACTTCAAACGGCGAAGCTGGCGTCTACGTCTACGAAATCAAAAAAGGAGGCGTTGCAAACGGCTCCTGCCGGCAGGCAGCGCTCACAAAGCTCGGTGCTTTGAACTTTGGTTCGAGAATTTCTACGAACTTTGTACTAAGTGATAGCAAAACGCTCGTCGTTGCCGCAGGGCTTGGTGGCGTAAAGGTCATCAACCTCAGCTACTTCGATCAAGACGATGATTTCGGTGATTTCGACTAACCAGAGCTGTCATCGTTTCAACGAGACGGAAGATAAGTCGGCTGAGTTAAACTCCACTCTTCCGCGCGGTAGACATCACAGGTTTTCTCAAGTGGGTCAGCGCAGCCGAGAATGATCGACTCGTGATAATCGGCCCACGTTCCAGAAAATTCTTTTTCATCCGTTCCTGGATTTGAATATGAGCCGAGATACGCAGGAACTTTTCCGCTTCCCGATGCTTTCTTAATCGCGAAATTCTCACCTAAGAGGCCCGGGATTTCGCTGCAAAGCGATTCACCTTTGGGTGTCTGCCAAATCCACGAGGGATCGAGACGGCCGAACTTTGTAAATCCGGGCGAGATCAATTGCATTCGGTATTGCTTGAATCCCTTTTTATCGAGGAGTTCCGGAACCGAAGCAAACCCGTGATCGTTGTGGCCGTGATTCGCGCCGATAATCAGAACAGCCGATTCACAAACTCCCGACTTTAAAGCGCCGGCCGTTTCATTGGCCATGTGAACGTTTCTCTTAGCTACGTCATCTAAGAAAGCAGATGACATGAAATCAGGGACCGCATCAACCGCGAGGACTTTATAGCCAAGCTCGAGCGCTGGCTTCACGCCGGAAAATTCAGGAAGCTTCTTCTTGTTGCACGTTCCACCCGCGTTACAGGCATCAAGAATCGTTTGATACTGAGCTTTCGGCTGTTCGACCATGACACAGTTGAATTGAGGGGCGTTCTTTTTAAGATCCTCGAAGACCCAGCGGAAAAACTTCTCCGAACGTTCCCCGTGCGACTCTCCAATCACGATGATCCGCCGTTTCGAAGAGATCGCTCGCTTAAGCGATTCATCAAGACCCGTGCGATTGCGGTACTCTTTTGTGAGATAAGATTTCTTAGCCTGACAGGCACGTTCAAACTCACGTGCGCAAGCGGGAGACGGAGCTTCTTCTTCAGGCTTCCAAACGCAACGTGCGTCGGCATTGGCAGCGGATGCCGCAAATAGGTGAACACTGGCTAAAAGAGTGACGGTTGCCCGTCTCCAGAAGCGCATTAAATCTCCTGATTTTGAATCTCCGCCTTAAGGCGCTACCCAAGAGATAAAATGCAATTTCGGTGCAGGCCATCGGCCCACACCTCTTTAATCAAGACCCAGCATCTTACGAACCTTTTCGAGTGGCGCTTCGTCTTCGATATAGACCTCTTGCGCAAACGGATAAACCGCCGCCATGCGGAGCGTTTCGTTCTCGCTTAGGGCACCGGATTTTCTCAAAGCTAAACCATAGAGCGACATCTGATCGAAGGCTTTGAACTTGAGTTCCGGATTCCCGGTTTTGTAATCGATGATCCAAGCATCGCCTTCATCGTCGCGACCCCAAAGATCGATTTGTCCTTCGATGAGCACACCGTCTTCAACAAACGAAAAACCCCACTCGACTTCACCGTTTTTAATGACTTCAACTAACGGCGGCTCCGTACAGCGACGCACGAACTGAATAGCGGCCAACACGTCTTCTTCCTGACGCGGAAACCACTTGCGCACTAACTTCTCCATGTGATCGCGAGACGCAGGGTATTTCAGCATCTCCATCAGTCGGTGAACGGCCGTGCCATGAGAGGCAAGTTTGAGGAGTCGAGAAACTTGCGCGTCCGTCGCAGGACCAAAATGCAAGCCCGCTTTTCGATCGAGGATCTGCGTGACCGAAAGTGCTTTCTGGTTTTCTCCACCGACAGGAATTTCGAGAGGTCCTTGAACTGAGTGCGGAACAACAAGCCACTTCTCTCTTGGTTCGATGGCTTCTTCTTCAATCCAATCGCTTACTTTAGGATGCGGATCGCTTTGATCAACGACGTACGAGTAGGACTCACCTTCGTGGAGGCCCGGCGCTAAATCCAAATGGACACTTTCGGCCCACGACTTTTTCTGCGCCGGCTGCGTCCAGCTTAAGAACACACTTTCCGATGCGCGCGTGAGTGCGACGTAGAGAACGCGTGCGTGTTCTTCTTGCTCCTGGGCGCGGAACCGCTCAAGCCACGCAGATTCTGGCAAGCTTCCGGTCATATCGCGGTTTTCACCGTAAGGTACACGAACGGCCCAGCGGCCTTCATCTTCGTCGTAAGTGAACTCTTCGCTCAAAGTGAGGCGAGGCTTTTGATCCATCTTCGACAAGATGACGTGTTTGAACTCAAGACCCTTAGAAGCATGCACGGTCATGAGGTTGATCCGATCGGGCTCCACCGCCGCAACCGCATCACCTTCGGCATTGCCTTCTTCAGTTCGGAGATCGCTCACACTTCCCGCGATGAAAACCAAGGGATTAAATCCAGGCTTACATTCTTCTTGCTGGAGTCTTGCAAGAAGCTTCCAGACGTTTGATTCACGCCGCCCGCTTACGTCGTGCGTGTGTGAAAGGTCGATGAATCCCGAATCGATAAGGCCACGTTTGAAAGTTTCGGAAAGTCCGTCTTTCAATGTTTGCTGAATCATTTCCTGAAGACGTGCAATTGGCCTCAGCTCATCTGCCATTGAGCGCTGCTCGAGCAAAGTTTCCCAAAGAGACTCGGGGCGCTCTCTTGTAATCGGCGCAAGAGCACGATCAGGAACGCGGAACCAAGGTGAGCGTAGAAGCTCGACTAGATTTCCATTGTCGTGTGGATTCACAAGAAACTTCAAAAGTGCCAGCGCATCGCGAATTTCACGCCGGTCGTAAAATCCGGAGGCCGCATGAACGTGCGTGGGTAATCGGTAGCGACTCAACCACAACGCAACTTCCATGAGAACACGATTGGTGCGCCCAAGAACGCAGATGTCTTCGGGCTTCCCACCCTTGTCCAAGATCTCCTGCACATGGCAAATGATGGCGCGGATCTCTTGCGGAGCTTCTTCTAAGCTCTTCGTTTCGGCTTCTACAATCTCGGAAGAAGCCTCTATTTCAACGGCTTCTTCTTCCGGAGCTGAATCATGAGCCAAGAAAACTTTTGCAACGACTCGCTTTGGATCAAGTGTTTCACCTTCTTTGAAGAAGGGTTGCATCGGCTGAAACGGCGGATCAAATCGCGAGAAGAAATCGTTGAAGAACAACAATAGTTCGGGACGCGAGCGTCGATTCACGCTGAGTAGACGCTGCTGTCCGCCTCCTTGGAGAATTTCGTTTTCTTTCTCACCGAAAACTTCGGAACGAGCTCCGCGAAAGAGATAGATCGATTGCTGGGGATCTCCCACGACGAAGTTGGGTCGCTCACCCGAGAGATGACGAAGGAGTTCAACTTGAAAAGGCGACGTATCTTGATATTCGTCGATAAGCCAATGATCCCACTCTTGCCAAAAAGCCTCGGCCGTCTGCGGATGCGCACGAATGCAGTCCATCGCAAGGTGTTCAAGATCGCTGATTTCGAGAAAGCCTTCAGCCAACTTTCGTTTTCGGAACTCTTGCGAAAAGCGTTTTCCAATTTCATCGATCACTTCGTAGCGCTCGGCAAAAACTTTCCACGCCTCGGGGTCATAAACAGGCTCAAGAAAATCATCGGCATATTCGCGCGCTTCTTTTGCAAACTCGATCGTGCTTTCCGAGACCGGCTGTGGCCCTTTCGGGCTCCGACGTGCCGTCTTGAGCGCGTCTCGAAGAAGAAGGAACTTATTGCGAACTTCCGTCCAGTTCCCTTTGAGGCAATCAGCCAAGGCTAGATAACCGTCCGCCATTTCCACCCATTGGGCTTTGGTGGTTTCTTCTTTGATCCTCATCGCCGCTTCACGAAGGAGCTTTGCCGATTCATCAGCTCGACGGCGGAAGATCGCTTCGAAATCTTTTACGGTGAATGGGTGACCTTTCGGATTGCGGGCGAGCATCTCATCCAGATGCCGCACGATGAGAACAAGTCGGTTGAATTGGTAAGTTTCAAGAAGATCTCCGGGTCCTCGTTCTCCAGATTGGGGGTCCGTGAAGAGAATCTCACGCAACGTTTGCCGCGCCATCTTGCCGGCTTCGGCCGAGCCGATCACTTTGTAACCTGGATCGATACAGATATTGGCGCCGTAGCGTTTGAGATAAAGATCCATCACGCCGTGAATTGTGGAAACGACGAGATGCGCCCGAGAATTTACGAAGTCAATGAGATGAGGCTTCTCTTCAAGAGCGAGGAGCATTAGACGCTCGCGCAGCTCTTGCGTCGCTTTTCGCGTGAATGTCGTGACGACCAACCGCGGAAACTTTCCGTTCACACGCAGATGTTCATCAGCGAGGTCCATCACCTTGTGCGTAAGGGTGTAGGTCTTCCCTGCTCCCGCGCCGGCGCGAACGATTTCGTGTGCTTTTACGTGTTCAGATGAGGCGCTCGACACACCGGACTCCATTGACAGTCTTTGCAGCTTTGCGGATCGCGAGGTTCAGGACGAAAGCGGCCTTCACGAATGCCGTCGATTGCGTGTTTAGTAACTTCGGTTCCTTGCGCAAAGAGATTTTCCTTCTCTGCTTGCGTAAGTCGATTTCGCAATCTCTTGTTGGCGGTATCGTAGAGCCCTTGCGAGAGATCTTCGACCTTATAACCGTGATCGCGCATCAAAGGTTTGGATACATAGTAAAGAGCGGCGGCGACGGGATTCGGTTTGAGAATAGTGAGTCCCTTCTCCACCGCCATTGCGTACAAAAGAAGCTGAATGTTGTTGTTCTTTAGCCAAGATCCATACTGCGAAACACTTGCCGCTGAAGATTTATAGTCATAGATCGCAAGATGACCTTCGTCGTCAGTATCGATCCGATCGATACGACCCACGAATCGCATTGTCTCATGGTGCGGTTCAGGATCCCGCAGCAGCTCGCCAGTTTCGACGTTGATGTAGCCTGCTAAATCCGCTTCGCGGCCGACCGTCTTCGTTTGAGGGAAGTTGCGACGAAGATCGGCCTCAAACGACAAGAATCTCTTCGCCAGATCGACGTGCCGGGCTTTCAAGGAAAGCCATAGTCGCTCATCGGCGAGTTCCAGTCGGCTGAGCTCGCGGGCTTTTTCAACCGCTAGACCGATCTCATCATCCGAGAGATCCACGCGAACCGGCTCGGTCGTGAGAATCTCAAAAAGTTTGTGCATCAAGCTTCCGCGGCGGCTGGCATCGACTTCTAAATCGAGTTCCGCTACGTCCGACAGCATGAAGATCCGCTTCGCCGCAAAGATGAAAGGACAATCGAGATAATCCTCGATCGCCGATGGAGAAAGCGTTTGGATCAAGCCACCGCCAAAGGGATCAAGCGCAGCTTCGCCAAGATCTTCTTTTAAGGCCTGCTCGAGAAACTCCGCTTGCCTGACGGGCCAGCCTTTTTCTTTCGCAATTCGGGCGAGAGAAGACTTTTGCAGCTGATCCCATCGAGTCGTGCGAGGCAAAGAAAGCAAATGATGCGTTTGTGCCTCTCGGGCACCGCGAACCCAGATCCACGACGGAGCTTGGGCTGCACCAGCAAAGTCCGTTTCCGGCACGCAAAGCAGGAGCTCGCGCACACCGTCTTCGATCACCCAGCGAGCTTCGAATTCCAAGCACGATTGATCTTCCGAAGCCAAATGGAAGCCGAACTCATCGGCGATGCTCATGATGTCGGAATAGAGGATCGCCGTACCGCCCGAAGGTTTAAGCGCCGACTCTGTCAAGCCCAAGACGATCATGTGGGTCGAGGGAGAATTCTCCGCCGAACTTAAATTGATGCACGCGATTCCGTCGGGGTCCCCGTCCTTGATTCGGCATTCAACCTTGGATGCGAGTTGCTCGAGATACGCGAGCCATCTTCGTAAAGAAAGCCGCAGCGTCTCGGGGCACTCTGCAAAGAGCTTTTTGTAGATGCTCTCTACCCGCTGAAGTTCAACTTTCTCAGGAAGTTGTTTCAAGCTCCACGAGACAAAATCGTCGCGGCTCGCTTCATCCGTAGTTTTGAGTTCAATCGAGAACTTCGTTGCGACTTCTTTCGAACGCTCGATGTCTTCTCTTCCGTAAAGGCTAGAGTAGAGAGTTTTGAACCGCTCGTAGGTGATCAAACGCGGCGTCGCATCTTGCGAATCGAAAAGCGCAAGCTCGACATCTGCCTCGGCAAAGGCACCCGTTTTCAGACGTAGGTACGCTAGCCAGCGAACGATATCGGGATACGAATGGAGCCTGCGAACGTGGTCCTTCTGACAAGGAATCCCTTCTTGCTCAAGGTAGCCCGAGAGTGCCGGCCAGTAACATTCAATGTCGGGTGCCGCGATCGCGATCTTCTTCGGCGTGAGGTCGCCGGACTCTCCACTACCAGATTCTCGTTTGCTCGATTCCAACCATTCGCGCGCTTGGGCCACGGCGTCTTTTACTTCCGCAATCATCGTTGTGTACTTGCGGTACTGAGGGGTGCGGGCTTCTCCGCCTAGCGCACGTTCGCTTCGCTTCTTTTCTACTTTGAGCTTGCGGGCGAAGATCTCGTACGCCAAGAGCGATTTTTTGTATTCGCTTGCCCAGGAGGGATCGGGAACAATGACCGCGACATCGATGAACTGGGACATTTGCACGAGAAGATCGGCTTCGACTTGATCGAGATCGGCTCCAAGGTCGACGATCAGCGAACGAGACCAAACGTGTTTCAGATCGATTTCGTTTGAGAGAACTCCACTCGTCCACGGAGTTGCGACGAAGCCGTCTTCGAGAAAGGCGTTCCATAGTTCGACGGAGAGACGAAACCATCGTCCCCACCTCGAATCACTTCCCGGATTCTGTGATAACCACTCGGTCATCATCTCTTCGCCGTTTGGGTGAGAGAGCACCGGCATCAGCTGAGTCATGTAGTCATAGGCGGCTTGTGCCGCGCCGGGAGCTTTCGCCCAAGCGTATTCGGAAGCCGCTAGTTTGTGGCCGATCAACGTGACGATGAACTCTTTAGAGACGAATTGAAGATCAGGGCGCAAACGTGAAAGAAGGAGCTTCCAGAGCTCACTTGCACGCTGAACGGCTTCGCCCGGCAGGAAAGAACGTCCTTCAAGCAAAGACCGATTGAGATCTAACTTCGTTTTCAAATCCGAGACGACCCAGGTTTCTTTCATTGGATCGAAGCTTTTGAAAATTTCGCGCTGCTCGCGAGGGCTCGCGATCGAGTGAAGCGTCAACATACTCAAGCCGCCTTGAAGTTCGGAGGCTCGACGATTTTACAGGAGGAGAAGTTGTAACGTCGGACTTGTCTTCACGAGGCACTATCGACGTTGCTTGAGACGGCGGCGTTCACCTGACTTGTTTGCTCCGCCCGAGCTGGAACTTGAACCGAACCCAAAGCGGCCCGGATCAAAACCTAACTCAAACGTGATCTGGGCCATGTAGCGACGGTCTTCGTGTTGACCCGCGTACTCACCTAGCTCAACGCCCCAAGTGGCTACGTCCGCACGCAGAATTCCTAAACTCACTCCCGCGCCGAGCGTGTAATAACCTTGATGCAACCCAGCGCGCAAGTCAATGAGGGGAAGGTCGATCTCAACACCAAGATTAATGTTCTTACCGGTTCCGACCTTCGCGTAGTTCATGTAGCGATAATCGAATGCTGGCGTGATGGTGATGAGGGGGCCACTGATCTGCATCGACGCACCCACGATCATTTCGCCTTTGATGCTCGGCGGAGCTCCTGCACCTTCATCGTGAGAAAACGCCGTGTCCCCGAGGTTTCTGTAAACAAAAGAGAATGCAGGAGAGACGGGACCAGGAATCCGCAGCGTTGCGCCGAAGTCGACACCGTAGCCCGTGCCCCGACGCTTCAACTCCGATTCAAAACTCGCTCCGTCAAGAGTCGCTAGTGAGCCTGGCCCCAAGATACTGGTTGTTCCCGTGCGGTTCACACGTCGTGCGGTGAGTCCGACCGACAAAATTCCGGGTACAAAATCAATCGCCGAACCAAACGCAACACCGTAGTCGAAATAATAATTTAAGTTGAGGCGTGGATTTGCCGGATTCTGTTGGAAGTAGCCGGCTTCTCCGGTCGCAAAACCAGCAGCACCAAAATACGGCACGGTGACGGCGGTTTTCCCACCGGCTCCGATCCAGACTTTTTTTCCGTAGAGGTTGTTGATGGTTGATGCCATCTCGTCTTTGATTTTTTGAAGCTGCATAGCGGCTTCAAGAGCCTCAGGGCCATTAAGTCCCGCGCCAATATCGAAAACCGTCCAGTTGACGCCGCTTACGCGCGCAAGACCTGCTGGGTTGTAGAATAGTGAGTCTTCGTTATCGACGACGGAAACGTAGGCGTTCCCCATTCCGAGTGCGCGAACGCTTGTCCAACCCATGGGCAAGGGATCGGCAAAGCTAGTCGACGCCGTCCACGGAATGGCGATCAGCGCGAGCTTCGCGAGCCAAAAACAGATTTTGTTTTTAAAACGGGTTGGTTTCACCGCTTTATCCCATCTGCTTCATCAAGGAGGACATATGCAAGCCGGAGTCGTCAGCGTTCCGGAGCAAGTACTTAAGCCAATTTCGGTCGTCTTTATGAGAGTTCGTAGCGCAGCCACTTCGTTTGCATCGAAATCGGAGGGACTCGTCTGCGAACAGTCGAACGAAGAACAGATTCCACTTCCACCGCTCATGATCGATGTCAGCTGACTGGCGATCGATATACCGGAGTCGACGATCGCGTTGTAGGCGATGAACAAGCTAGCGCCGAGCTCTCGCACGTCCGCCGTGAGAATATTGTCTGCGTCGTTCGTGCAAGCATTGAACGCGGCCGGAGCCGGACCTAAATCGACGGCACCGTCTCCGTTTTTATCAGCACCTGAAGATTCGAGAACAGCGCCGATTTTCGCGAAAGAAACGAAAGCTAAGAACACGTAGTCGTCAGAGGTCATCTCGCCTGCGGCAATGCTTGTGAGAAGGTGCTCGGCCTGCGTGCAGTCGGCATACGAAGAGACTTCTCGCATGTGGTTCATCAACAGCGTGTAAAGCTTCGTTCCGGCCAACTGAGTTGCGATGTCTTCGGCAAGGCTTATGAGATTGAGTCCACAGCGCCCAGCGTAAGCCGAAGCTTTTGTAACTTTATACTCTCGCGATGATTGCTCGGCCGCCGCGACCGTGTTGAGCACGTTGATCGCTTCGGTCCACTCGGACTTATCTAAGTGCATGCGCGCTTGATACAAAAGAGCTTCAGGAGTTTTCTTATTTGCAGATTCGCTAAAGGCATTGGCGCAGCCAGCAGCCGAGTTACCGAGAATGAGCGGCGTGAAAAGAAGAAGGCTCAGCAGGTGTGCGGCAGCCCCGGTCCCTAACCGTCTCCACATTCGGTCCGACCACGATACGAAGTTTTCGAGCCAGTTCGTTTTCATATTCGCTCTCATGCATCTCTCCTCAAAAACGAATCGAGATCTTTCCGACCCAGCGTCGATCCTCTTTGTTCGCATTTTCATCGCCTAGCTCTTCACCGTAGGAAGCCGCTTGTAGCTGAAAGCGTTCGGTTGCAAGCTCAACGCCCGCCGTCCAATAACGCTGGTTCATTCCGGCGCGAAGGAAAAAGAAGTCATGAAAATTCAATTCCATTCCTGTATGCACTCGTTTCATCATGTCGGACTCGCCTCTCACGTTGAAGACGTCGTGCATTTCGGCCGTGAGAGTCATGCGCGTTTGATTTGAAAGAATCGGAAACGCCGAGATCCCCGCATCCATGGTTTGCTTCGTTTCCGCTGGACGCGATTGAGTTTTGTAGAACATGCCGCTCGTTAGCGTGTAAGACGTGTCACCCACATCACGCAGAACGGCCGAGACGCTGGGCAACCAAGCAACCGGCGCCGTCGCGATCATTCCGATGTCACCGGCGAATCCACTTCCTTCGGACGCTACCGCGTTCATGTCGACGGAAGTGTTCGGATCAAGGTCTTTGTGCACTTCCACGCGATTGACGTAACGACCGGTCACTCCGACTTTGAGAATGCCGCTGAAGAGGCGAAAGCAAAAGCCGAGGGCCGCAGCGTAGTCATTCGTGTAGTCGAGTCTGTAGATGCTGCCATCGTCACTGACCGACGCATCGTAACTGCTCTTCGCGTGAATTCCGAATCCGACGTTTGGCGCGACGATTGAGGGAAACGCCTGAAGTTTTGCGTGCCAGTGCTTGCCTGGATGCTCTTTGAGAAGACCTACGAGATCGTTTGCGTTGAAGGACTTCGTTAAGGTTTCGAGTTTCGTGATCTCGGTGTTGTTGAAGCTTCCGTGCAACTCGGGATCCGCGACGGTGATGATTACGTCGCGGACTTTTCCTAGCCCCGCTGGGTTTGTAAGAAGCGCTGTCTCGTCGTTGACGACACCGGTGTAGGCGCCACCCATACCGAGTTGACGAGCTCCGGTATAGAACTCGTAGATCTCACCAGCTTGCGCAAAAGGCATCGCAACTGCGTTTGTTAAAGCAGCGACGAGCGCAAGAGCGGCGATCTTTTTGTTCGAGTCCTTCCTCATTCAATAACTCCATCCATGAGTCGTATAGAACGTCTCGGAATCGGCACGCCCCAAGTTGATACGCCTCATGGAAATACCATCTTTCGTCTAGCTTGGAATCGAGCTGAGTTAGAGTGCAGTCGTTGTTTTTCATATGAAATTCAGGTCTCTAAAGGAGTTCATCGCGAGCATTCTTTGCACTACAATAGAGGTGTTGATCTCACGCGCTCGAAGGCGCGGTGGAATTAGCCGATGATATGGAAAAATTGGAAATAGGAAGGACTCTCGACCATGACTCTCAAAGCACGCATTCCTTCACTCCGCCTCGTCCCTCAAGCTGCGCTTGTGGCAGGTGCGTTTCTTCTTCTCGCAGGCTGCGGTGAGAAAGCGGAAGATCGTCAAATTGCGGCAGGCCTTGCGTGCCTCGACTCCGCCCAAAACGAAAACGATGCGGAAGTCTGCTTACAAAAGGTGGATGGCCTGACTTCGCGCAAGTCTTACCTCATTCGCTGTTCGGCGAACTTCATCGCCCAGGGTTTCACGGGTCAGCGGATTGCGGATGCTTTCCAAAAGTTGAAAGACAATCCGGGCGGAAGCACGACGCCCACCAGCGCGATGATGGCTTACTTCGTCTTCGCGAAGAACTTGCCGAACCACACGGCTGACCGCACGGTTGAGAACTGCACCCGCTCGGAAGTGAAAGGTTTGATTCAGCTCGCGACAACCGCGAAACTCGCGACTTTCGTAGCAAACCCTGGGGGCGGCATCTTAGCCGGAACAAACCTTGATCCCGCAAGCGGCAACTTCGATGCTGGCGCAATTCAGGCTCAGCTCAACAACCTCGCGAACGGCGGTGCGACTCCTCAGCAACTCACGGAGATCGGCAACATCGCGACGACGGCACAGAGTGCTTATTGCACGGCCGGTAGCACGTTCAAAGATCAAGACGTGTGCTCGAAGCTAGATGCGGCGATCACGGCTGGCGGCGGCAACCCGAGCGCGATCGCAACGGCCCTTCTTGATCTACTGACTCCATGAGTGCATGAGGTCAGCCCGAAGCTAAGCTCTGGCTTGAGCATCAAGGTCTGAAGTCTGAGGTCTGAGGTCTGAAGTCTGAAGTCTGAAGTCTGAAGTCTGAAGTCTGAAGTCTGAAGTCTGAAGTCTGAAGTCTGAAGTCTGAAGTCTGAAGTAAATAAAAACGGCGCTTCAAGGAGCGCCATTTTTATTTGAAAAGTTGACTGGGTGCATCCCGCAAAGGTGCCAGGCACCTTTTGGTGCCGCACCACCTCCCGGTGCCTTCTCCTAGAAGTCGAGTGATGCCTTAGCAACGTAGCGGCGGCTCGATTTGGGAGCATCGCTTGGGCCGAGTTCTTCGGCGTAGGTCGCGAGGTCCAGCATGAACGGTCCGAGTTGGCCCGTGAATCCAGCCGAGAAGTAACCCTGATTCAAGCCCACGCGCCATCCGCCGCGCCACATGCTGTACATGCGCCAGTTGAATTCCATTCCAAGGTGCGAGCCCTTCTGGAACGTGAAGTTCTCATGCCCAATATCGCGAAGGTCCGCGAGCAAACGCGTTTTGAAAACCCACCAATCGGGAAGTTCCCAGACCGAGCCGAGATCGAGACGACGACCTAGCTTAGCCGGACCATCCTGAGTGTTCTTATCGTAGAGGTGGAAGTTAGAAACAAAACCGTAGTCAGCAACGTTGCGAAGAGTCGCGCCGAAAGAAGGACGCGTCCAGCGCCACCAGCTGTCGGAAGCGATCTTCGGAGTGTAGAGAACTCCGTAGTCGATATCGAAAGTGAAGCCTTCCTTCGCATCTTGGAAGCGGAGGAAGCTTGGATCATTGACAATATCCGCCGCGATCAAAGTCTTGTTCACGTAGGCACGGTAGATTGCCTTGCCTGTCACACCCATGGAGAGACGATCTTGCGCGAACCACTTCACATCCCAACCGCGCCCGTAGGCCATCGTCGTATCTTGATGAACAACGAGATCGAGCGAATAACCACCGACCTGGTGGATCGCCATATCCATGGAGAGATCAGCAGGAATAATCGCGAAAGCCCATTTTGGACGAGCCCAGATTCCGTTCAGAGTCACCCGCGCGCCGTAAACATTCCCGACATTCGCCTTCAGAAGATCGACCATGGGCTGAATGTCGTTTCCGCTCCCCGTCGATTTCGAAGCCGTGTCGATGTCGTTTTTTAGCTTCATCAATTTGCTATCGACCATCCCGCCGATCCCTGCGTTGACCTCGGCTTCTTCAAGGCGCGCAAGACCAGCCGGATTGTAGAAGAGAGCCGAGTAATCATCCGCCAGCCCAACGAAAGCGTTACCCATTCCCAGGGCGCGAGGACTGACGTAGTGCTGATGGATTTGAAAGTCGATGACGTCACCTTCAGCAGCGAAAGCACGCGGCGCGACGGCAACGAGCGCCGCAAACGAGGCGACTTTCGCAAACGACGTGATAACAGCAAGAGACACAACTTGCGCGGAAGATTTCGGTCCGCGGGAACGACGGAACAAGGGCGATGGCATCGATTCGGCTCCTCGAGATGAATTGGCGAGAGGTCGGTTCTTGAGGGTTTTGCTCTCTGCTAAAATTCTATAAAAATAAGGAAGCCTTCGGGTACAATTTCTACATGCGCACGAGAGGCATTCTTCTTTTTTTGACCTTCGTCTTGGTTTGTTCTTTCAGCATCGCGCCAAAGGCGTGGGCCGCCAAACCAAAGCCGACCGTGGAAACTGAAGAAAATAAAAGTGATTTAGACGAATCAGCGAGAGAAACGACGGAATTAGAAGCCGCCCGGGCTGCCGATACCGTCGATATCGCGCCGGCACCACCCGCTTCCGCGCGAACCGTAAAATATCAAAACGACTTCTTCTACGCTTATCGAAAATCACTAAGTGCGCTGGCCGGAGTGGCCTCCTCAAGCGAAACTCGCAACGAGACAAACACTCCTGCGATGGGAACGATTCTTTTTTCGTTCGTCGCTCCGAACTTAAAAACCTACGAAGCTGGTGCTGATCTCTTATCGAACGGAGTCGGCGCCCTCCACATTTCGCAGAGGTGGGTTCTCGCGCGCACAGAATTTCGGCCTTACTTCAAGGCAGGCCTGGGCGTCGTGACAATTCCGGAAGATCGACTCGCAACTTTCATCCGCTACGAAAACTTCCGCCTTCAAGGTGGAACCGGATTCGAATACTCCGTGACGAAACCCATGAGCCTTCGCTTCGAACTCAACGCGGCGCTGAGCGCAAAGGCCTTCCAGGCGGGAATCGTGGCCGGCGGCACGTGGGCTTGGTAAGGATCGAATTCGAAACGCCCTCGTAGGACAACCTACCGCGTGCCTACGCAACTCATTACTCAGCTACTCATCACTTCCCGACCGGCTTCGGAAACTGAGCCAGCACTTGGTCGAGTGCGCGGCCCAAATCCCACACGTCCGTTTCGTTCTTGAGTACGATGTCGGCAAGCTTCGCCTTCGTGTCGATCGGCATCTGCGCATCGACGCGCTCTTGAGCTGTCTCCATGTCGAAGTCGTTACGCGTGATCAATCGAGCCATTTGCAGATCCGGCGGGCAGTAAACGCAAATGACTTTATCAAACAGCGGCTTCATGTCTTTTTCGAAGAGCAACGGCACATCGTAGAACGCAACTTTGTGTCCGGCCTTCGCGAGCTCGGCGCGACGCTCGTCCGCCAGCGCGCGAATTCTCGGATGCAGAAGTGTCTCGAGCTGCTCCCGCTTCTTAGAGTCGGTGAAAACAAGTTCGGCAATTTTCGCGCGATTCAGTTCGCCCGTGTCTGTGACGGCGGCTGGACCAAAGTGTTTCAAAACATCGGCGTGGCCAGGCGTCCCGATTTGAACCACCTCACGCGCAAGTAGATCCGCATCAACGACGGGATAACCACGCTCGCGAAGTAGCCGGGCTACCGTTGATTTCCCCGTCGCGATTCCTCCAGTCAAACCTATCCACAACATGCGAAGCCACTCCTGATGTCGTCGGTAGCGAAGTCTTTTGCGTGTTCACGCATGCGACACCGACGTGTCGCACTCTTTCCAATCCAAATTCACCTAGACGTTCGCTACGTGAGTTTCCCGACTTGTCTCACTAAGAAACACGACCCAGACTTCAGTCGGAAAATTCAATGCTTAAGTAACTTTAATCCTATACCGAAAAAGTAAAAGAGAGAAGCTGCGAAGTCCTCGCGCACTCTGAGAAACCGGGGCATTGAAGCGTGCTGCAAACGTTTGAAACTTTCGGCAAATACATTCTGCTTGAAAAGATCCAGACCGGTGGGATGGCGGAAATCTATTTGGCACGCAGCCAAGGCGCTAGCGGTGTTTCGAAGTTCATCGCGATCAAACGGATTCTTCCGCAGTTCTCCGAGCAGCACGAGTTCATCGAGATGTTCAAGGACGAAGCGAAGATCGCCGTAAACCTCGCGCACGCGAACATCGTTTCGATCCATGAGTTCGGCTTCGAGAAAAACGCGTTCTACCTTGCGATGGATTACGTTGAAGGTCGCAACCTTCGCCAGATCCTAAACAAGATGAAGAAGAGCAGCGTTAACTTCTCTATCGAGCAAGTTCTCTACATCATCAAAGAAGTGGCGGCCGGTCTCGATCACGCTCACCGTTGCATCGACGCGAATACCGGTAAGCCGCTCAACATCATCCACCGTGACATGAGCCCGCAAAACGTCATGGTGAGCTTCGAAGGCGAAGTGAAGGTCGTTGACTTCGGTATCGCCAAAGCTGAAACACAGCTCGACACGACTCGCGCCGGAACTCTCAAAGGTAAATTCGGTTACATGAGCCCCGAGCAGGCCGAAGGACAAAACGTCGACCTGCGCACGGATATCTTCGCGCTCGGAATCGTGCTCTGGGAACTTCTCGCAAACGATCGCCTGTTCGTTGCGAACAACGAAGTCAACACGCTCCGCAAAGTGCGCGATTGCCAAATCCCATCTTTGCGCAAAATCAATCCGAACATTCCGCCCGAGCTTGAGCGCATCGTGAGCAAAGCGCTCGCGAAAGATCGGAACCTCCGTTACCAAACAGCGGCCGCCTTCCAACGTGAACTCAGCCGTTTCTTAAACCGTCAATATCCGGACTTCTCGCCTCACGACTTCAGCGTCTTCATCAAAACACTCTTTGCGGCCGAGATTCTCGAGAGCCGTAAGAAGATGGTAGACTTCGCGAAGTTTGAGATGACTCCGAATACGATGTCGCTCCCTGCACCGCCGACAGCTCCCGTGCGTGGTGATCGCGGCGGTGCGTTTACGAACAGCGCGACACTGACCGAAAGCACATCGGGCGAAGCCGACTTCGGAGTTCCGAGTCGCAACAATCGACCCGATCCTCGCGCCGCCGCGAAAAAACCGGCGCCTCCAGTTCCTCGCGAGCGTGAACCGGCTCCTTCTTCTAAGAACGAACCGAAGATCTCGGCAACCGGCGAAAACAGAATCCAAGTGGTCGCTTCTCCCGCAATGATCAACACCGTTTCACTCTCGGTTGATCGCAGCAACTACCGTGAACGCGAGCGCGAACGAACGATGGGAACTCAGAACGGCGGAACTTACGCCGGCGGAAACGGAACCTACTACGGCACTCGCTCGTTCTCGCACGTGAGCGTGAAAAAAGGCGGCATCATGTCGGCCGCATCGCTCCCGATCATCTTAATCGCGGTCGGCGTGATCGCGGGAAGTGTTGCCGTCTACCAAAGCAATCCCCAGACGATCACTCGCGCGATCGCTGGCTTTTTGAGCTCTCCGATTGATCCGACTCGGACGAACGTTCCGCAAGGAACGTCAACGGCAGCTTCGAAGGCACCGAAATTCGACGTCGCGATTTCGAGCTCACCCTCGGGAGCGGAAGTCCTCATCGACGGAGCTCCGGTTTACATCACGCCAGGCTCTATCGATATCGAACAGAATAAAGAGATTCGATTAATGGTCCGCATGCCCGGCTACATCACCGTAGAGCAGAGACTGAAGATCGATTCGAACAAAACGATCACGGTCCAAATGGTGCCCGAAAAAGTGGCTTACGTAGATATCCACGTTCTCGGGGCCGGTGAGATCTTTGTCGACGGAAAATCGGTCGCAAGCGGCAGCCCTGCCAACGGCATCGCCATTCGCGCCGAGCAAGAGGTCCTCATTAAAGCGATTGATCCTGTTACTAAAGCTTCGGATGAGTACCGCGTTCGACTCGGTGCTAACGAGCGCAAGAAGATCACGCTCATTCCGCGTGCCATGGTCAACAAAGGTCGCTAAGTCCGTCCTTCTTCCCTAAAAATCTCGATTAAGAGCCAGCTTCGGATCGGCACCGCTAGCGAACTGCGCGTCGCAATCTAAGATATTTGTCATGACAGATTCCCTCCGTCTGTCGCATGATCGAGCCAAGATGTCAGACACGATTTGCCATAAGTTCTTGGACACCGCGAGAAAGCATCAAGAGCGAACCGCGATCATGTTCAAACGCGCCGGACGTTGGCAGGAGTTGGACTGGAACGGTTACCGCGAATTGGTGGAGTCCATCGCGGCGGGATTGCAAACGCACGGTGTGCGCAAAGGGGATCGCGTTGCGATCCTCTCAAACACGCGTTACGAATGGGCCGCAACGGATCTCGCAATCCTCGGTCTTGGCGCGATCACCGTACCGATCTATCAGAGCAGTACGCTCGATGACATCAGCCACATCCTCGCCGACAGCGAGGCAAAAATCCTCATCTGCGAGTCGCCCGCTACTGCGCGCAAGCTTAGCGAGATTCTCAAACCGCTTAAGCACATTGAACAGATCATCGTCTTCGAGGCAGACCCCAAAGACACGGATCCAACCGAACCTTTCTCATCTCTCGAAGATGTTCAGAGCAAAGGCGAAGCAGCTCTTAAGAAATCACCGACGCTTTATGAACTCGCCGTCCGTGAACTTTCCCTCGATGATCCTGCGACGATCATCTACACGTCAGGAACAACCGGCCGCCCCAAAGGTGTCTTGCATACACACACGCAAGCGTTGAGCGAAGTCGCCGATGCATTCCCTCTTCTTGGCGTTACCGTCCGTGATCGAAGCCTGACGTTCTTGCCATTTGCGCACGTACTGGGTCGCATCGAAATTTGGGGTCACGTCCTCATCGGTTACACCATGGCGTTCGCGCAAAGCATCGATCGCTTGCGCGAAGACCTTGTCGACGTAAAGCCGACTTTAATCATCGCGGTCCCGCGTGTTTTCGAGAAGATTTACAACGGGATTTTGGCGCAAGCGGAAATCAGTCCTCTCAAAGCACGCGTCTTCCATTGGGCGCTTTCGGTTGGGCGGGAAATCAGTCGCTACAAAGTCGAAAAGCAAGCCGTGCCCATCGATCTGGCATTGAAGTATCAAGGTGCGCGTCGCCTCGTCTTCAACACAATCAACGAAAAGCTCGGCGGAAAACTTCGCTTCGCCGTTTGCGGCGGAGCTCCTCTCAGCCAGTCGATTGCCGAGTTCTTCCACGCGGCGGGTCTTCTTATTCTAGAAGGTTACGGACTCACGGAGACGACGGCAGCGATTGCGGTCAACACACCTTTCGATTACCGCTTCGGCACCGTCGGTAAAGCGATCGGCGACGTTCGCTTCAAGATCGCTGAAGATGGAGAGATCCTCGTTCACTCGAAAAAAGTGATGAGAGGCTACTACAAGAAGCAGGAAGAGACCGAGAAGGTACTTACCGACGGTTGGTTCCACACAGGTGACATCGGCGAGATTTCTGAAGAAGGCTACCTTCGCATCACCGACCGAAAAAAAGACCTCGTGAAAACGGCTGGTGGAAAATACGTGGCGCCGCAAAGGCTTGAAGGCTTGCTCAAAGCCAACCGCTTCATTTCGCAGGTGCATATCCACGGTGATCAAAAGAAATACATCGTGGCTTTAGTCACTCTCAATATGGACGCCGTCGAAGAGTTCGCCCGTGAACATGAGATCAACGTCAAAGATCGCGGCTCTCTCGTTGAGCATCCAAAAGTGAAAGAACTCGCACGTCGGGCCGTAGCGGAAGCGAACTCGCACCTGGCGAGCTTCGAATCGATCAAGAATTTTGCGGTTCTTCCCAGAGATTTTACGATCGAAGAGGGCGAGCTCACGCCGTCGCTCAAGGTAAAACGCAAAGTTGTTGATCAGAAATATCGCGAAGTCATCGACAAGCTTTACGGCGTTAGCGAAGCGAACGCCTGAACGTCGATGAGTAGCGATGCTTTGGCGCCGACGCCTGGGCGTTGATTATAAATAGAATCGAAAATTCAGACCAACAAAAGCGCCGCTGAGATCGACGCTTCTCAAATCCCCGTTCATATCGCGGATCTGACCATTCTCGGTTTGTTGCCCGGAGATGGCGTTCGTCTCTTTGAGCGACCGAAAATCCGAGGCCTTCAAAGTGCGGGCACCCGCATGAAGAACTGCCGTTACGGCATCGGCAAAGTGAAACTCGTATCCTACGTAAATCTGACCCATGTTCGCTTGGGTCTTCGAACTTTCTTTATAATCACCCACACCTAGAGCGCTTTGCCCACTCGGTGTGAACTTATAATCGTTATCCATCCCGACAAATGCGATTCCGTAACCAGCGCCGAAGAGCACCCGCGACGAAGACGTTTTGTACGCCTGGATCTCCAAGGAGACCGTCGGAATCCAGGCCGAGAGATCCGAATTCAGATCAAAGAGTTTCGTTCCCGAAAGGTCCGTACCGATCACGCCCTCAAGCGAGCGTGGCATTAAATACTCAACTCCCAGTCTCAAAGACACATTTGAGAGCGCGATGGCCAAACCCGCTTCGCCACTCGCGGCGGTCTGCACGGTTTTATCAAACTGCGTGTCGATCCCGCTTGATGATCGAAAGGCACTTGCGCCTGCGAGGGAGCTACCGAACGTTCCGCCAAAATAAGCGGAGAACGTTTCTGATTGAAAGTTGAAAACACGCGCTTCGGAAGGTTCTCCCCAGGTCAGGAGAGCCGCGAACAACGCGACAAAACCGAGGTTCACCTTCACTTGCGGTCTCCGCGCGACGGCAAGATCTCGAGAACGAGACTTCCCTGATCGGCATCAACGGTCGCAACTTTGACTTGAACGGATTGCTTCATCGTCAACGTGATGTTGGTGGAACCATCTTGCGGATCCATCGTCATCTCGGAGCTTGCGACAAATTTTGAGTTCTTCAAGATTTTGGAGAGCTGCTGCGGATCAATCTTCGTTTTGCGAACTTGCGCAAGATCGATCACGAGTCGGCGCGCATCGCGATCGAGGGCTACGTGGAAATATCCGGGCTCACCACGGTGAGGCTGGCCAAAACGATCGCCGTAGGCGAGCACGAGACGTTCATTCTTTCCGTCCGGTGTATTCTCGGCGCGCACGCTGAGTAAGCTAAATTCGTCAGCTGATTTCCCACCGACCGAGATGCCGGATTGAATCGGCGGCATCACTTTCCCTGGCCGAACTTGTAAAGGAGCCGGCAACGCGAACGCCAGCGCGCTGGAAAAAATCATTGCCGTCGCGAGAGCCGCTTTTAATGGAAAAGCCGTTTTGCCCACGGTCGTGTCTCCTTCGATCTTCAATTTGGCCTAGGCATTTAGATTACCCCGAGCGCGAGGTTGCGAGAAAGTACGGGCCGATAGGCCCGGTCCTTAGCCCAGCTTTCCCATTCGGTCCTTCGTGAAACATTTCATCGACAACCCTGAAAAATCGACGTGGTGGTGTCTCTTTGCCAGGCTGGCGAGCCCTTTTTTTAGTTCGCCGATTGGCACGCGCTTTGGAATTCCTTAGAGCCGCGCGGCTTTTGTGAGCTCGGGTTCTAACAAAGAACGTCGAGCACGGCCGCCGCTATAGGAGGGCCTTGAGGCCATGAAAACAGTTGCTTTGATGACAACCACGATCGCGGCTTCGATGCTGCTCGCGGCTTGCGGCGACAGAAATTCTTCGCCGAATCCCGTTCCGGCCCAACCCGTGATTGTCGCTGACCTTCCTGCTCCGATGCCCAACACTTGCTTCGTTCGTCACGACTATGAACGCGACGAATGGAAGAAGCGTTGGAAGAACCGCTACAAGCGCGCAAAGTGGCGTCAGTACCGTTGGATGCAAGCGCAGTGGATGTTTGCGGCTAACGCAAGCGTCACGCAAAACGTCTTCGACGACGGTGGCTACTCGCCCGCTTACGATGAGTACGATAAGCCGGGCTTTGATGGTGAAGACGATTCGAACTTTGCTCCGGGTGAATACCATCCTCAACAAGGTCCGAAGCACGGCGGTCACCATCATGGTGGACACGGTGGTCATGGTCACAACGGTGGTCATCATGGCGGTCACGGTCAACACGGCCCGATCGGCGGAGGCGATGATTACCACACGCTTCCTTACCCTCCCCAACATGGACAACAGCCTCGTCCGCAATATCCGCAGTCCTTCTGCGGTTGCCAGCCGGACGAAATTCCAGTTTGCGATGCGGAAGCCGGATTGGTTTGCGTGGAATCCCGCTATTACAGCCAACACAACATTGCTTGGTGGTCGATGAATAACCAAAACGGCTTCGGCTGGAATGGTTACACAAACCCGGTTTACATCACGCGCCCGCAGAACAACTGCTGGTCGCAGATCGGTCAGACTTGCCGCCGCGGCGACGGTCGCCGTGGAAACGCGGTTTGCCAGATCGTTCCGGGTGCGGATTATGGGGTTTGGGTCCAGGTTCCGCCTGGTTATTGATTCTGGGCTACCCATAACTGGACTACTTAATTGCGGATGATGAAAACCCGCTTCCGAGGCGTCGGAGGCGGGTTTTTTCGTTTAAAACCCAGAATCTGACTTCATCGCGGATTTAGCCCTAGGGAAAAAGCCGAATCCATCCGCAATTAGGTGTCCCAGTTAGGGAGATGACACACAATATCATCCCCTAACCATCCGAACTCACAAGAGTTCAAGAAAACAAACGCAGTTCGGCCGCCTCGAAATTGGGCTGAACCAAAGTCTTGTCTATGATATCACTCAAAGATTCGCACGAATCATGGAGTGATCACGTTTATGGCAAGCTCGACGTCACAGAATCCTATCCTCGCCCCATCAACTCTTCCCTACGGCGCGTTCCCTTTCGACCAGATCAAGAAAGAGCATTTCAAGCCCGCGCTTGAAACTGCGATCGACCTGGCGAAGTCACGTCTGGAGAAAATCAAGACGAACACGGCGGCCGCAGATTTTCAGAACACGATCCTCGCGCTCGAAACTTGTTCTGAGGAAGTCGGCAAAGTCGGCTCGGTGTTCTTCAACCTCCTCGGCACGAACTCGGACGACGAACTGCAATCGATGGCGCGCGAGATCTCGCCCACACTTGCAGGATTCTCTTCGGATATCCTCCTAGACTCGACTTTGTTCAAAAAGGTGAAAGAGGTTTGGGATAACCGCGAAAAGCTCGGGCTCAAAGGCGAAGAGCTTCGCCTTACCGAAAAGTCGTACAAAGATTTCGCCCGCAACGGTGGTCTGCTCAATGACGACGTGAAAGAAAAGCTCCGCGCCCTCGATCAAGAACTTGCGAAACTTTCTCCCGAATTTTCCGACAACGTTTTGAAAGCGACCAACGAATTTAAAATGGTCATCGACAACAAGGAAGATCTCAAAGGTCTTCCGGAGTCGACGCTCGAAGCAGCGGCCATGGCCGCGAAAGAGGCAGGCCAAGAAGGCAAGTGGCTCTTCACGCTCCACGCGCCAAGCTACGTGCCGTTCCTCACCTACTCGGAAAACCGCACCCTTCGCGAAAAAATGTGGCGTGCGTACAACTCTCGCGCTTACCGCGATAAACACGACAACGAACCCGTTCTGAAGAAGATCGCAAAGCTCCGCCACGATCGTGCCGCTCTTCTCGGCTACTCCACTCATGCCCACTTCGTTCTCGAAGAACGGATGGCGGAGAAGCCCGAAAAGGTGACGTCCTTCCTGCATCGCTTACTCACGAAAGCAAAGCCTGCGGCCGTTCGCGATGTCGAAGCTGTCCGCAAACTCGCCGAGGAGATGGACGGAATCAAAGAACTCATGCCTTGGGATTACGGCTTCTATTCGGAGAAGCTTAAGATGAAGCTTCACAACTTCGATCAAGAGCAGCTTCGCCCGTACTTCAAACTCGAAAACGTCGTGCAAGGTGCGTTCGAGCATGCTCGTCGTCTTTATGGTTTGAAATTCAAGGAAATCAGCGGCGTTCCCGTTTCTCATCCCGACGTAAAAACTTACGAAGTCGTGGATGAAGATTCAGGCCGCTTCATCGGCCTTTTTTACGCGGATTTCTTTCCACGCGAGAGCAAGCGTGGGGGCGCGTGGATGTCGGCCTTCCGCGAGCAAGGCTACCAAGGCGGAAAAGTTGAACGCCCGCATGTCACGATTGTCTGTAACTTTACGAAGCCTACAGCGACGAAGCCTTCGCTTTTGACGTTTGAAGAAGTTTCGACTCTCTTCCACGAATTCGGTCACTCGCTGCACGGACTCCTTTCCGATTGCCAGTACGTCTCCCTCGGCGGAACGAACGTGTTCTGGGATTTCGTCGAACTTCCCTCGCAAATCATGGAGAACTGGACGCTCGAGAAAGAAGCTCTCGATCTCTTCGCCACTCACTACGAATCTGGCGAAACGATTCCGAAAGAACTCACCGATAAAATTCGGGCGTCCGCGCGTTTCCAAGCCGGATACCAGGCCGTCCGCCAGCTTCAGTTCGGGCTTCTGGATATGGCTTGGCATTCGCAAGAGGGCCTCGAGTGGTTGGCGAGCTCGCAAGACGTGAACGCGTTCGAAAAGAAAGTGACTGAACAAACATCTCTCTTGCCTCGTGTAGATGGAACGAACTCTTCTTGCTCGTTCTCGCACATCTTCGCGGGCGGGTATTCGGCGGGCTACTACAGCTAC
>SYLX01000166.1 GCA_005808505.1 Bdellovibrionales bacterium
GGCGAGGGCAGGAGCCCGCGTCTCCGATCAAAAAAGAAAAAGTCCCCTACCGGTTCTTCATCTTCGGATCAAATGCGTCACGAAGACCATCGCCCAAGAGGTTGAACGCTAGCATAGTGAAGAAGAGCGCGATCCCTGGGAAGAGGATCAAGTGAGGATAGCTTTTCGCGCGCCATCCGTCGTTCGCAAGAACGCCCCACGAGCTGTAAGGAGGCTGAAGTCCCAAGCCGATGAAGCTCAAGAAGCTCTCGAACAGAATGTTCGAGGGAATCTGGAACGTAAGCATGACGATGATCGGACCCAGGATGTTCGGGAAGATGTGCTTAGCGACGATCCGCCAGCCCGAAGCTCCGAGCGCACGTGCTCCTTCAACGTAGAGCATCTCACGAACTTGAAGGATCTGACCACGCACGAGACGCGCGAGCGAAACCCAACCGACCACAGAAAGTGCCAGGAAGATTCCGGTCAAAGCTTTCAACTCCGGATTCTCAAAGAGGTTTGCGGAGTTGAAGATCACGCCAACCAAGATCAAGAGAACAAGCGAAGGAATCGCGTAGAGAATATCGATGATGCGCATGAGAGTTGAATCAACCCAGCCGCCCATCCAGCCCGAGATCGCGCCGTAAATTCCGCCCACGATCAAAGAAAAAATGGCCGTGAAAATACCGACCGCCATCGACATGCGCGCACCGTAAATGATCCGCGAGAGCATATCGCGACCGAGAGAATCAGTTCCGAGCCAGTTGATGTTATCGGGAGTCATCAAAGCGCGATCGATGTTCTGCGTTTCGAACGAGTACGGCGCGATGAAGGGAGCAAAGATCGCGACCAAACAAACGAAGACGATGAAATAAAGCGACGCAAGTGCCGCTTTGTTCTTTTTCAGACGTTTCCAACCGTCGGACCACAAGCTTTTTCCCTTAGCGGATTTAGCTACGGTCGGTTCGATGTCGGAAGCGATTTCCGGAGAGCTCAAAGATTTTGAGTTTGCTTGCATGGCGCTCACCTTTTTCAGCTCAATTTGATGCGAGGGTCGACGACCGTGTAGAGCAGATCGACGATCAAGTTCGCGATGACGAGCATCGCCGAGAAAACCAATGTCATGCCGAGAATCAGCGGATAATCGCGGTTCGTAACACTCTGGACAAGGTGCTTACCCATGCCAGGAATACCGAAGACGATCTCGACGACAAACGATCCCGAAAGAACGCCCGCGACGAGCGGACCCGAAATCGTAAGAACCGGGATCAGCGAGTTTTTCAAAACGTGCTTGTACAAGACGACCTGGCGAGCAACGCCTTTCGCCTTTGCCGTCCGTACGAAATCCGCTTGGATCACGTCGAGCATGCTCGAGCGAGTCATCCGCGCGATGATGGCGGCTGGACGAAGTCCCAATGTTAAAACAGGAAGCACGTAGTAAATCGGCGACTCCCAAAGAGCCGGAGGCAAAAGCCCCTGGAAGCTCGAGATCGGAATCCCGAAGCTAAAGACCAAAACCAGCAGAGGACCAACGATGAAGCTCGGAAGCGCGACGCCGCTGATCGCGATCATCATCAAAGTACTATCGACCCAGGTGTTGTGTTTGCTCGCGGCAAAGACTCCGAGCGGAATTCCAACGACGAACGCGAGAAGCATCGAGTAGATACCGAGCTGAAGCGAAACAGGTGCCGACTCCCCGATAATCGCCGAGACGGGACGACCGATATATTTATAAGATTCGCCGAGATCACCCGTAACGGTTTTATAGAGGAAGTCCGTATATTGATTGAAGAGCGGCTTATCGAGGCCGTATTTGGCTTCGATATTGGCTTTGATTTCGGGCGGCAGAGCTTTTTCGGAGTCGAAAGGTCCGCCCGGAAGGAAGCGCAAAAGACCAAACGTCAACGTCGCGATTACGAAGATAACGAAGACGGCTTCGGCGAGGCGCTTGCCGACGTATAAAAACATCTGTCCGCGTACGACCGCAAACGTGAAAGCAGCAAGGCTCCATCCCAAGAACAGCCACCAGAATATAGGATCGACGTCGAACTCGCCGAGATCCATACCGATGGCCGCCAAACAGAACGCTACGAGCCCCCAACCGAGGATGGGTCCGATCATTTCAGCTCCTCTATTTCAGCTACTTTAAATAGCACCGCTAATAAGAATCTGAGGATTGAATTAAAACTCTAGAAGTGGCGGGATCCTAGCACAGGCCGCGTCAGGAATGGAAGACGCGGCCCAGCTCAAACACTCACTCTTTCAATTTTGCCCGCTTATAGAGGAAGCGGTTGAGAACGTTGACGGGGTAACCCTCAACGCGCGGAGAAATGAGCAGATGGTTAACGCCCGAGTACACGGGGTACGCGGGAACTTCGTCTTCAACCATCAGCTTTTGCGCTTGCGAGTAGATCGCCTTGCGCTCGTTCTTATCCGTAAGACCCGCCGCTTTTTCGACGAGGCTATCATACTGAGCGTTTTTCCAACGCGTGCGGTTCTGTTCGGAGTAGCTCGTCATGAGGTTCATGAAGTTATCCGGATCCGGATAATCAGCCTGCCAGCCCATGCGGAACATCTGAGGAGGATCGGTCTTCAAAGTGTTCAAGAAGACTTTCCACTCTTCGTTTTTGATTTCCATCTCGACGCCCAAGTTTTTCTTGAGCTGAGCTTGGATGTTTTCCGCTACGCGCTGGTGATCTTCGTTCGTGTTGAAGCGGAATTCGATTTTCGGGAATGGTTTGCCTTCGCCGTAGCCCGCTTGCTTCATGAGCTCTTTAGCTTTTTCAGGATTGAAGCTGAGACCACGCTCCGCCTCGTAACCGAACATTCCTGAGGGAATCCAGCTCGTCATCGGGAGCTGGCCACCCGCAAGCATCTGCACAACTTGCTGACGATCGATCCCCATCGAGATCGCTTTACGCACGAGCGGATTGTTGAACGGCGCTTTGGAGACGTTGAAGCCGTAATACTGAAGCGTCAGCGTGCTTGTCTCGCGGAACTCTTTGCGCTGGCGGAGCTTACGAAGCTCAACCGAAGGAAGACTGTGAACGGAGTCGAGCTTTCCGCTATCGAAAAGATTAATCGCCGTCGCTTGTTCTTGGATCATGTAAGCAACGATGTTTTTGATAAACGGTTTTTCACCGAAGTAGTTGTCGTTAGCTTGCAACAAGATCTGTTTATCGTGCTGCCACGCTTTCAGCGTGTAGGGTCCGAGCGTCACGATGTTGCCAGCTTCTGTCCAACGGTCGCCGTGCTTTTGCACGACATCGAGACGAACCGGGAACGTCGACGAGTGCGTGAGAAGGTACGGGAAGTATCCCATCGGCTTTTCGAGCTCGACTTCGATCACGTTCGGAGCCGTGATTTTTGCTCCGACTTGTTCGAAGGGAACTTTACCTTCGTTGAAGGCTTTTCCGTTTTTAAGAGCAAAAAGGAAGTAAGCGTACTCGCTCGCCGTTTCGCGGGCCATGAGTCGCTTCCAACCATCGAGCACGTGTTGCGCGGCGAAGGGTTGGCCGTCACTCCACTTCACGTTCTCGCGAAGCGTGAACTTCCATTTGCGTGCATTTTCCGTAGGCTCCCACTTTGTTGCCAAAGCCGGAATCAAGCCGAGTTCCTTGTCATTGAGATCGTACTCGACGAGACCTTCCATCGTGTTACCAGTGATCCACGATGAAGTTGTATCGGTCGCCTTGTGCCAATCGAGAGTCGGCGGTTCGGTCGAGACGTTGATGCGGAGAGTGTCTTTGTGCTCAAGCTTCGCTTTGGTACCGTCGGCGAGCTCGACATCGAGATCCTTTCCACGACGAGTGCATCCGCTCGCAAGCGCGATAGCCATAACCACGACCGCGGCACTTTGCGCGGTCTTTAACCAGAGACTCCGAGTTTTTCGGAACGGCAACGAACGCATGAACTCCTCCACCACACTGGGTCTAAAGATAACCGGAGCTCACCTTCTCCCAATTCGAATACGGGGTGTCAAGGCGTGCGGACGCGAGGCTTAAACTTTCGGATCGACTGGGAAAGTGTTGACACCAGGTGGGTCGCAAGAAGCCCCAAGGAGTGTCAAAAAGAACGCGCGGAAAGAGGAGATCAGACTCCTTTTGTCCGCGCGCGAAGGGCTTTGGGGCTTTCGTCCGCTTACCAGACTTCTTTCATCGGGAAGGGCTCGTTGAACTTCAAATCGATTGGCTGAATCAGCCAGCGCATCGATTGGGCGCCTGAGCCTTTGTAAAGCAGGCTATAGATTTGGAAATTGCGAACAACTCGTTTCGTATAGTTTCGAGTTTCGATGAACGGAATGTGTTCGATGAACTCATCCATATCGAGTGAGCCGAAGTTGCGAACCCAAGCGTGTACGCGGTGCGGGCCTGCGTTGTAGCTCGCGGCGACGAGCGGGATGCGGCCCGAAAATTTCTCGAGAAGACGCTGAAGATAACGCGAACCCAATCGAATGTTCGTTTCGGGATCAAGGAGCGAACGAGTTTCAAATGCGTTGATGTTCATGAGGCTAGCCACCTTGCGTCCCGTAAAAGGCATGAGCTGCATAAGCCCTAAAGCTCCAACCGGCGACTGCGCGTCTTGGCGGAAGTGACTTTCCGCACGCATGATTCCCCAGATCAACTCTTCGGGAACAGATGTTCGCTGCGAGGCTTGAACGACGGCGCCGTCCCAAGCGCGCGGGTAAGCTTGCTCCCAGAGAGGACGTCCCTCCCCTTTCAATCCACCGCGCAGACGTTGCGCCCCGAAGCCGACTTCGCCGAGGTAGCTGCTTCGTTCAAAACTGCGGACGTTCGCGTACTCGGCCATGAGAAGGCGACGATCGTTAACGGAGCGAGCGCGTTTTTCGATCTCGCGGAGTTCGCGGCGAGCGGCGTCTTCAAGACCCACAAGAGCAAGATCGCGCGCACGTTCAAAGCGCATCGAAAGGCCTGCATCTTTGAAACTCTTGTCTTCGCTCAAAACCGTCTCGACCGCATTTTGCGCAGCCTCGGCGACGGCTTCTTCTTTCTCCTCAGGCGTTTCTTCTTCTGTCGCCTCTTCAGTTTGAGCCGCTGCAAGCTCTTCTTGCACTTCTTCGACTGCTTGGGCTGCGGCTTCTTTCAACTCTTCTTCGGAAGTCGCGGCATTCGGATCACCCGCTTTGCGGAGACCTAGGCGCGATTCAACTCCCGGAGGAAGTTTCGAGCCCGGGATCGCGACGAGGCGATAATACGAAAGCATCGCGTAATAACCGAAGGAGGGATCTTTTGCGAGGTTCTGGAAAACTGGAACCGCTTGTTCCGTTTTGCCCATTTTCAGAAGGCTCATCGCCGACCAATATTGGATGCGATCGGACGCGACCGCATCGCTTGCGCCACCAGATGAGCGACGGCCGCGGCGTTTTTTCTTCTGAACGGGAGCTTTTGTTAACTGCGCGAGCGAATCGTACGCCCCTTGATAATCACCACGAAGATAACGGATCCAAGCGAGATGCCAGCGAGCATCGCGCGCGCTCTTCGATCCACCCGCCGTTTTCAAAAGCTGCTCGAATCGACGAGTGGCGCCGTCGTAATCCTGCATGAGGTAGCTCGTGAAAGCGGCTTGGAAAAGTGCAGTGGGTCCGTATTTTCCGCGAGGCGCAAGTTCGTACGCTCGTTGGTAGGCCGCAACGGCTGATTGGTACTCTCCTGCTGCTGACGAAGCTTTCGCGAGGAGAAGTTGGTATGCGGGACGATTCTTTTGCGAATCAAATTTCTTGAGCAGAAGTTTTAGGGCCTCGTCGAGGCGCCCTTCGCTGATCAAGTGATTTGCGAGGAGCGAGTCGACAACCGAAGTTCCGTCTTCGTCGGTTTCGTCTTTGAGAGCTCGAAGTTCTTTTTCTGCTTTCTCCTCGTTACCGCCGAGCCACAGACGGCGTACGCGCAGCTTCAGATCTTTTGTGTCCGCTAAGCACGAGAGGGCTTGGCCTTCGACTTTGTTCTTCGAAAGATCCGAGCCCCAATCCTGAACGAGCGTGTGGTTCGGATATTTCGCGTAGAGTTCGCGCGCCCATTTGCAGCTTTGCGATTTGCGGCCGGAGTTCTTATCCGTGTGAATGAGGTAGTAGAGAACTTCCGGATAGCGATCGTCGTTCTTCACGTTTTTGCGAAGCACTTCGAGCTGAGTCGAAGCCGCCTTCCAGTTTTTGTCTTTCAAGTAAAGATGCGCGAGCTGATACCGAGCGTCCGTTTCCGTCGCTTTCGGCGCTTTGCTCTCGATCGTCTTCTCGAGGCTTTCACGCGCTTCCTTGGAGCGACCGGTTTTCGCGCGAAGTACTCCCAGATGGTAGTGAGCGTAGTCGGGAATTCTTAAGCCATCTTCGAGGGCTTTATTGAACTGCTCTTCCGCCGCTTGATCTTGGGAGGCGCGGAATTGGATCACCGCCAAGCTCATGCGTAAAAGGCCGCGTTTATCGGCGTCCTTTTCGCTCCCGATCATGTCGTTGAGAAGTTTGCTTGCGTCCTCGACCTTGCCATCGCTCGCAAGCGAACGGGCTTTGAGAATTTTGTCGGTCTCCGGCCGGACCACCTGCGCAGGCCCCCGCGACGCCATCGTAGAGGACGGCGAAACAAATGCAGCGCAGACGGACAGAGAAAGGAAAAATACCAGACGATTCGTATTCTTACGCACTTTCCATCCTTGGATTGTTTGCTTGAGGTGATCATGATAACCAGAAATGTCAGACCAACCAAATGAATTGAAGACGCTAGGCGGGGGCCAATGGCGAAATCAAAATCGAAATCTATTTACGTTTGTCAGAACTGCGGAGCCCAACGACCTCGTTGGGAAGGCCGATGCACCGACTGCGGCGCGTGGAATTCCTTCGTCGAAGAAGTGATCGAGAAGGAGACCTCGACTTCCGCCCGGCAACGCGGCTGGAGTCCGGCGGCTTCTTCGCCTGCTGGAGAACGCCCGTTCGTTCGTTTGGATGAGACCGTGCAAAACATGGCGATCCAACGTCTCTCGACCGGTTACTTCGAACTCGACCGAGTTCTGGGCGGAGGTCTAGTCGATGGCTCGTTTACCCTCTTGGGTGGCGACCCAGGTATCGGGAAGTCGACGCTTCTTCTCCAGATGTGCGGAGGCCTTGCAAAACAAGGAGTCAAAGTTCTCTACGTCTCGGGTGAAGAGTCCGTGACCCAAAGCGCTTTGCGGGCGCAACGTCTCGGCGTTCGATCAGCTAACGTGCATATGGCATCGGAGTCCAATCTCGAAGCCATTCGCGATCTCGCAACGAGCGTGAAGCCGCAAGTCATGATCGTCGACTCAATCCAAACGGTGTACTTACCTGAAATCGCATCAGCGCCTGGTTCGGTTTCTCAAGTTCGCGAGTGCGCCGCCCAACTCATGAATCTCGCGAAAGGTTCAGGCATCAGCGTTTGGCTCATCGGTCACGTCACCAAAGAAGGTCAGATCGCGGGACCAAAAGTGCTGGAGCACATGGTGGACACCGTTTTGTCCTTTGAGGGCGACATGAGCCACCAGTTCCGTCTGCTTCGCGCATTGAAAAACCGTTTCGGCGCGACTCATGAACTCGGCGTCTTCCAGATGGACGCGCACGGGTTAGCGGAGGTTTCAAACCCTTCGGAACTCTTCCTTGAAGAGCGAGGAACAAAGTTGATCGGCTCAACGGTTTTCTCGTCGATGGAAGGGACACGTCCCCTCCTCTGCGAAGTTCAGGCACTCACAAGCTTTACGCCGATGCCCAATCCAAGGCGTACTTCGCTTGGCTTTGACGTGAACCGTGTTCACTTGCTTACCGCCGTTCTCAACAAACATTTGGGAATGAAGCTTGCGACCGCCGACGTGTTCATCAACGTCGTCGGTGGTTTGAAGCTGATGGAACCCGCGGCAGATCTTGCGGTAGCGGCGGCTTTGATTTCAACCGAGACGAGCACCGAAGTGGAAGCAAAGATGTGCTTCTTCGGCGAGATTGGCCTCACAGGCGAAGTTCGAGCCGTGTCGTTCGTCGAAGCGCGCTTAAACGAAGCGGCGAAGCTCGGCTTTACGACGTTCGTTGCTCCGGCGAGTAACCGTAAACATCTGGCGGAGCTTGATCCAGCGCTTAAATCGAAAATTGCGTGGGTGAAAGACGTCAGCGATCTCGTGAAGATCATGGGCGCGGAGGGAAGAAAACCCACTCGCCAAACTTCGCGACCGCCAGCGGGCGCGGGAGCAGGTGCGGGTCAAGGCCCGAGGCCAAAGCCGAAAGAAGACGATTTCGATATGTAAGTGAGCTGCGCTTTGAAAGCGCAGCTCCGTTCAAGCGGCGAGAAGCAGTTCGAGTAATCCAGCGGCATAATCGTTCACTTCGATTCGCACGCGCGTCGATGGCGAGCCGTCGCGATTTTTCACTTCCGAGCAGACGACCGGAATCTTACGGTTCTTCCGACAGATTTCGATATTGAAGTAGCGCGGCAGGTTTTTCGGCAGCGGCTTTGCGAGTTGCATACCTTTTAACGAGATATCGCTCGTCTCGTTCTGAAAGACTTTATCGCCCGCGATGATGCGAACTTCGAACTTTTTTTGGAACCGGAAGTTACTGCGATCTTCTTCCAGCCCAGTGTTGATCAAACTCAACTCCAACGGCTCATCGTCGGCAGCGAGTTCGAACATTGCTTTCTCGCTACGCTTAGCCGTGGGCACCGCAGATGACTGAGCTAGCTTTGCCTTTTCCACCACTCGTGATTTTTCGGCCGAAGCTTTTGTCGCGACTTTTGATTTACCGGTTTTCTCACCGATCGGTTTTTGTTTTTCGCCTGGGATCGGCGGCGTCTCGATGGGTTGAGAGTTCGCTTTGCGAAGACTGACTAAAAGATTTGGGAAGTCACCGAACGGCTTCCAGTTCTCCATCCCATCGCGCCAAACGAAATATTCTTTACGAAGAGATTCGGGAAGTGCCGCAAAGACCGCTTCGACTTGATCCGTGCGCAAGTTATCGATCTGATTCTTTGCATTGACGTGGTACAGGCTCCAGTAATAATCGCGACGTCTCACAGCAGTCCTCCCGCTCCGTCTATTTTACCCGAAAGCCTGAAAGCGCCGGGTCCGAAACTGCACGGACCTCGACGTAGGATCGGCCTGTTTAAGGAAGCGGCTGTATACGAACCGAGACTCCCCCACGGCTGTCACGGGTGACCGCGACGATGATGGGCGTTCGTCCCGTTGGTTTTGTTGCCGGTGGCTCAAATTTGGTCGCTTGACCGTTGATCGTGCGGAAGAGTTCTAGCGTTCCGTCGGAAATAAACCAGGACGTTAGAAGTTCTTCGGTTCTACTGGCGAGCGAACCATCTCGCTTCATTTCTTGGAAAGCTTCGTTCGCAGTTGTCGCAATCGACGCCGTGACTTGCACTGCTCCCGTAGGATAAGCGGCAAGCGGGGCGCCGCCGGCCTGTATTACTGCTACCGGAGGATTGTTGTTCTTTGCGGGCTTACTCGAAACGATCACGCGTTTGAAACTCTTAGTGGTGGCTCCATCGCTAGCTCGCAGCTTGTAGGTGAAAAGAACTGCCGTGCCGTTGAACTGATCTGTAGGAAGTCTCGTTGCAAGTAAGCCAGCCGGGATCTGAAAGCTTGCCGGGAGTGGGTTGGCTGCTCCCGTGCGATTTGGATCGCCGAAAGAGATCGCACCACTCCCTAGCGATGTCGCACCCGCAACGCCATCGCATGAAGGCTGAGCACCGTAGCTGACTCCGGGGTCAAGACACCACATCGCTTCAAATTCAACGGTTCGTGTTTGATTATAGTCGCTGATGTAAGGCGTGAGCTGAACGGTTTGGCCCTCAGCATACTCGGCCGTGGACCCATCACTCCCCGCTTGAATTGCCAAAATTCTCAAACCGCCCAGATCGGATGACTTCGGCAGATCGTCTTCACCGCAGGCGGCGAGCACCGAGAGACAAAAGAGCGACAAAATCATTTTTGCTTTCATTTCAAAACTCTCCTCTTACGCCGATCGTGGGCAAAATCGGAAGGCCCGTGACCGTGCGCCTTTGTGAGTAGTCGTAAGCGTAGCGAATGCCTTCGGGATTTTGTTGATTGGTGACGTTCTGGATATCGAGATAACCCCAAAGAATCCACGTGTCGTAGACCCACTTTTTGTCGGCGCGGAAGTCGACCTGAAAGAAGGGCTCCAAACGCTCGGAGAAAAAAGGACCACGCTGCGGGACGTAGGTGTCATTGTCGGAGTCGAACGTGCCGCCGATCACGGGCGTATTCGGATTTCCGGTTACGTAGCGAACGCGACCGGAAAGTTTCCAGTTCCGCGGAAGATCGTAACTACCGACTAAGTTGATATTGTGAGTTTGGTCGTACGCGTAGACATACTCGGCTTGGCCTGGCTCCGTTCGAAGGCTTCTTGAAACCGTGTACGCTAGCCAACCGCTCCACCGTTTCGCATCGTACTTGATCATGAACTCGGCCCCGAAAGCGCGCCCGCGCCCTTCGTTTGTGAATCGTTCTGGAACCGTTGATCCATCCCGAGTGATGGTACGCGATGACGCCACCACAAGTTTTTCAAACTGTCGGTAGAACAAGTTGCTGCTCACGACCCAGCCATCCGTTGATCCCGCGCGAAGATCTTTTTCAGCTCCAACCGTGTAATGCCATGAATGCGGAGACTTAACGTCTGGATTGCCAAATTCTGGTGAGCTCTCCTGAAATTCAGGTGGCTGGAAGTAAAGACCACCGGCCGCCTTATAAAACAACGAATCGTCATGGTCGTAGCGAGCTGCAAAGCGCGGCTGCGGGAGAATCTCTTTCGTGAAGTTGATGTAGTCAATCCGCAAGCTTGGCATCAGCGTCCACTTCGAGTCTTTTCCTTTGATCGTGTTGCGCCAATAAGGGCCGATCAGAAAATCATCGCGTGTAATTGAAAGATCCGTCGTTGAGCCGCTCGAGATCGGATTGCCGATGCCTCCGCCGCCGGTTGGAGTCGGCAAACGTAAATTTACGGTCGAACGAATGTACTGGTTGTCGACGCCTAAATAGCTTGTCCAATCTTCGCGCGGTTTCCACTCGTACTCGCCTCTTTGCGAAACCACAATGGATTGAAGATCAAAGAAATTTTCGCCTGCATCGACTTTGAGGATGTTCTGGCCCATGCCCAAAGAGAGGCGGCCTTTCTTTGAATCATCAAAGCTACGCGTCCATTGCGGAATCACGCGGTAGAAGATTGTTTCGTTACTGAAATTTCCACGGATGCTCGGCTCTTCGCGAAGAGGCTCTTTGAATAAAAATTTGAGTTCATCTCTTGATCCGATCGCGAGAATGCGAAACGTGTCTCGATCATTGATCTTGCGTTTGTAGATCGCCGTCAGATCCGCAAAACTCGGCGCGACGGTCAAATCGAAGCGTGGGTTGTCTTTCAAAGCCGCTGCGAGCACGAGCCCGAGGTAACTGTACCGACCGGTTACGAGGTAAGAACTCGTTTCGTCAATCGGACCTTCGATCAAGCCGCCAGCTTTTGTCGTGTCCATAAAGACAAAGCCCTTTTGCCGATCGGTAGCAGGATCTTTCGTGCGTAAGCCAACGATCCCGCCCATCGCAAGACCGAATTCCGGCCCGTAGCCCGCCGCTAAGTAATCAACAGCATCGACCGCTTCCGGAGTGATGATAGAAGTCAGGCCCCCAAAGTGAAATACGAGCGGCACATTATGTTCATCGAGCGCGTAACTCGTATCGCGCGGTGCGGACCCTTGGATGATCACTTGAGATGAAAATCCGGTACGTGCGACGCCTGGTAAATTCTGTACAGCTTTGACGGGATCCCCGCCCGAACCAGGGAGTGTGAGAAACTCTTCCGTCTTCATCGTGCGAACGGATTCGTCGCGTTTCGCAACTTTCCCGACCACGGTTGTCTCGAGCCCTTGGTAACTTGCGCGCTCAAGATAGAGCGTGCGCTTGAGCGTCACTCCGCTAGCTAAAGTTTCGCGTTTCTCAAGCTTAAGGTAGCCCGTGGCATTCACTATAAAGTTGAACTCTCCCGCGGGCACTTTTTCGATCACGAATTTTCCGGAGGCATCCGTCGTTGCTTTGAGCTTTGCGGGCAGAACGAACACGTTGATGTCCGCTAGAGGCTTCTTCGTTCCCTTTTCAAAGAGAACTCCTTCGATTCGCGATGAGCTTTCTTGCGCGACGAAGGATGCAGGAGCTTCGATTGTCGATGCCTGCTCTTGCGCATGAATTGGGCTCGCGACGAAACCAAGAAACGGGAGCGTTAACCGGAGCAGGAACTTATTTTTCATCATTGGCTCGCTAGTACAAAGTTGTACGTGTAGGGGATCTTCACCGCGACAGGTTTGCCGTCGACCTCCGCAGGCTTGAACTTGAAGCGATAGATCGCTTCGAGCGCCGCTTCGTTTAGGCCAAAGCCAGGTCCACTCAAGACCGTAGCGCTGCGGACTTTGCCTTCAGCATCGATCAGGAGTTCCATCACGACTTTGCCTTCGATCTTTTTTTCGCGGGCTTCGGGAGGATAAGGAATCCGCACCTCGGCTGCGACCGATGGCATTTTACTGACTAAGTATTCATCGGTCGGAATCGGGAGCGAGGTCGCATCGCTATCATTCAATTTCTTTTCATCGGGTGCCGTAGCAACGGTGTTGCCTTGTTTGACGTCGACACCAGGGCCAGGTTCGTCACTCGTGATGGCGTTTCGACTAACGCCGAAAACTTTTCGCGCTGCCTCTACGGGTTTCTTCTCTGGCTGCGGTTTCGGTGGGGGCTTCTGCGCCGAAAGGTCGAGCTGCGGCGCCGCTTTTGGCGTTTCTATGACTTCGAAATCAATCTTTTCCGGCGCGCTCCGCCCAAGTGCCATCACGAGAAGGCACGCTCCGGCAATCGAGAGATGAACAGCCGCCGATATCGCGAGAGGCGATTTCAATGTCTCCGACTTACCTGGCGTCGCGTTCGACTTGGATGGCGAACTTTGAGAGCCCTGCGGATTTGATGATGTCGATGACCCGGACGACGTTTCCATATTGCGTTTCGATATCCGCCGCGATGATCGCCTGCGAATCCTTATCGTTGAGCAGAGCTTTTCTAACTTCATCGCGCAAACCGTCTTCGGTGATCGGCGTGCCGTTGAGCAGAACTTGACCTTGGCGATTCACGCTGACCCCGAGGGTCGACATGCCTTTGCCATCTCCGCTTTCAGTTTTCGGGAGCTTCACGTTCATGAGGTCTTTAGCGATGATGGGTGCCGTCACCATGAAGATTACGAGCAGAACGAGGACGACATCTACGAAAGGCGTCACGTTGATGGAAGCCATCAGCGCTTGATCGTCGTTTGAGCTAGGCTCCATCCCCGCCATGATCAGCCGCCTTTGATAAGCGAAGAAACGTAAAGATCTTTGAGCGATTCGCTTTGTGAAATCAGCGTCTTCAATTTGGTTGAGAAAGCGTTGAACGCGACGACCGCCGGGATCGCGACGAACAACCCTGCTGCGGTTGCGACAAGTGCCTGCGAAATCCCCGACATCACGCTCGTCGCGGCACCCGAGTTTTCACCTAAAGCGGCGAAGGCGCGAATGATCCCGAGCACGGTTCCGAAAAGTCCGATGAAGGGAGTATTCGCACCTAGGGTTGCTAGCACCGAAAGACCTTTTTCGAGACGAAGTCTTTCTTCGATCAAATGAGCTCGGACAGCCCGGTCAATTTTGCCGGGATCTTTCACTGCGGAGGGATCCGCCAAGTTTCCTTGAGCTGCCTTCAAAGCGGTGGCGTGGATTCCGGGATGAGCCTCTACCCATTCCCTAATCCGCTGCGTTTCGCCTTTTGCGATCGCTTCGCGAAGCTTGTTGAGATCTTCTGTTTTCTGTTCGCGGGCGAGGGCGCGTCTTCGATCGATCATGATCGCAATTGACCAGACTGATAGTCCTAGAAGAAGCACAAGAATGCCGTACTCAAGAACCGTTGCGATCTTTAGCCAAATATCCATGATCAGAAACGATAGTGAACGAGCTAAGAGATCGGCAACGGAAATGTGCGCGAGTAAGGCAACCCGCCAAAGAAAAAGTCAACTCAAGTGAGTCGCGCGCGACGAACCGCAAGCTGCCAACGTTGCAATCGTTCCGCACGTGCTTCGTCCGTCATCTTCGAACGGTAAGTTCGGTCGACTTTCCACGCTTTTTTAATTTCGTCGAGATTCGTGAAGAGCCCAGCCCCAAGTGCCGCTAGGTAAGCGGCTCCTGCGGAAGTCGTTTCAATCATCTTAGGCCTTACCACGTCGACACCGAGATAATCAGCTTGAAGCTGCATCAAGAGCCCATTAGCCGCGGCTCCACCATCGACACGAACCGAGCGAAGGCTCTGCCCGAGATCTTCTTTCATCGCGAGGAGAATCTCGGTGTTTTGAAGAGCCATAGCTTCAAGAGTCGCTCGCGCAACGTGAGCGCGCGTCGTGCCTCGTGTGAGACCACAAACAAGGCCACGAGCGTACGGATCCCAATGAGGGGCTCCAAGCCCCGTGAGCGCGGGAACAAACTCGACGCCTTCTGAGTCTTTGACTTGCGAGGCTAGCTTTTCGATCTCGCGGCTTTCTTTAATGAAGCCCATCTGATCGCGCAAGAACTGAACCGCCGCTCCGCAAATGAAGGCGCCACCCTCGAGAGCGTACGTAATGGAGGCATCGCCTTTTAATTTCCAAGCGGCCGTTGTAAGCAAACCTGCCTTCGAACGAACCATGCGCGAGCCGGAGTTGATCAAAAGGAAGCTGCCGGTACCGAATGTACACTTGGATTCGCCTTCTTCGAAGCAAGCCTGACCAAATAGCGCCGCTTGCTGATCGCCGGCGATGCCCGTAATCGGAATTCCGTCAGGAAGAATTTTGAGTCCCCTTGTTTCGCCGAAGTAGCCGGAAGAGTCGCAGATTTCCGGCAGCAATTCGCGAGAGACATTAAAGAACTTCAAAAGATCGTCATCCCACTGCCCGCTCTCGATATTCATGAGTTGAGTTCGCGAAGCGTTTGATACGTCAGTTTTATGTTCCACTCCTCCGGTTAATCGCCAGAGTAAGAAGGAGTCGATTGTTCCCATCGCCACGTCGCCTTTTTCAGCACGTGAGCGAAGGCCACTCACATTCTCAAGGAGCCAGTGCATCTTCGATGCCGAGAAGTACGGATCGATCACCAATCCGGTTTTTTCTTTAAGCATGGCCTCGTGGCCTTCGGACTTCCACTTCTCACAGAGATCGCTCGTGCGACGATCCTGCCAGACGATTGCGTTATGGAGGGGTTTCGAAGATTTGCGTTCCCACGCAACGATCGTTTCGCGCTGATTCGTGATTCCGATGGCCGCGATGTCCGTGCCCTTGACTCGGGCTTTGCGCATGCACGTTTCGATCGTAGCGAGGACGCTCTTCCAAATATCCTCAGGCTTGTGCTCGACCCAACCTGGCCTCGGATAATGCTGCTTGTACTCCTGATTCACACGAGCGATCGCATCGCCTTTAGCGTGCATTAGATTCACAGTTGTTCCGGTCGTACCTTGATCGATCGCAAGGATGTAGCGCCCTTTTTGTGGTGGGCGCTGGTCTGCTTTTTGGGATTTAGCTGATTTTGTCGTCGATCGAAATGCTGCGGACTTCAAGGTCGAGAGGGCCATGATAGCTATTTTCCTTTTCTACTTCTTTGATCAGCTTCTTTGGTCAGCTTTGCCGAATGTCGCATTCCAAATCGGGAGGGCGAAAGACTCAATACGCGCCTCGCTGCGACGCCTTGGTTCTGGACAAGTTTGATTTGTCGCGCTCAAACTGGCGTCATGGAGAACTTTTTCAGAAAGCCCTTCAAAAAGCCAACCGAAAAAGTTTTCGGTCTCCGGGAACTCGGTTCCGACGTTTTGATGTACCGAGTCCTCCCGCATTTTTTGATGGAGATCGCGCGCAAGTACTTTCGACTTCAGGTGGAAGGTGTCGAAAACATCCCGCGGCGCGGACCCGCGTTGATCGCTCCGAATCACTCCGGGTTTTCCGGATTCGACGCTCTTTTACTTAGTCACGAAATCTATAAATCAACGGGGCGCATTCCCCGAGTTCTCACGCATCAATTTTGGTTTTTAACGCGGGCGACAGCGGTTCCCGCCGAGAAGGTTGGATTCATCGAAGCCAACATGGTCAATGGACTAGCGCAGTTAAAGAAGAACAATCTCGTCATCCTGTTCCCCGAAGGAGAACGCGGCAACTTTAAGCCGACGACTCAACGCTACCAACTGCAGAGGTTTCGCACAGGCTTTTTACGCATGGCGATTTTACGCCAGTGTCCGATCGTTCCGACGCTCATTCTTGGAGCTGAAGAAACCCACATCAATTTAGCGCAGCTCAAATTCACGAAGTACTTGCGTGGGCTCGTTCTTCCGTTGCCGCTCAACATCGTGCCGTTACCGGTGAAGTGGAAAATTCGCTATCTTCCACCGATTCATCTCCCGCACAAACCCTCAGCAGCCGATGATCGTGAACTTCTCAAGGAACTCGCGCAAGAGCTGCGTGAGGAAATGCAAAAAGCGATCACGGAAGAAGTCTCAAAACGCGGCTCCATTTTTTTAGGAACTTAAGTTCCCGCGAGAACGGCTCGACTTGCATAAATAAACGAAGTTTAGGGAGCTGGTTTATTGACGTCATCGGCTTTGTCGGCGCCGATCTGCATATCCAGCTGCTGCCATGCTTGGATCACGAAGCCTTCTTCACCCGGATTACGCCCGATCATCGTCTTCGTGATCAAGACGGCCAACGATACCGCGACAGCGAGGAGAAGCACGTATTCGATAACAATCTGGCCCCGCTGGCTTTGACCAAACCGAGGTTTGCCAGTAACCTGACGCCGTGGAAAACGACAATCAGCTTCCGAACTCTTCGAACGATTCGCAAAAACCTGTTTCACCTGGTGCCTCTTACTCGGCGCACGGCGAACAATCCTTCCGGCTGCCGACGTGGACAAAAGTTTCCCTGCTCGTCGGCGTGATCGCCTTGGCGAGCGTGGGATCAATTACCGCTTGGTACTTGCAGAAACCGCCCGCACAGAAATTCGATACCGTCGAAGCGGATCCGGATGAAGTCGCCAAACGTAAGACCTTACAAGACTTTATTTTATCAGACTCCGACGGCACAACGAAGAAGCTCTCCGATTACAAAGGAAACGTCGTGATTCTCAGCTTTTGGGCGAGCTGGTGCACGCCTTGCTTAGTCGAACTGCCCACGTTCGCGGAGATCGAAAAAAAGTTCCACGACCAAGGTCTTAGAATCCTTCCGGTGAACGTAGACGAAGGCGAAATCGGCAAGACGTTCTCAAAAGAATTTTGGGCCAAGAAAAACTTCAAATTCCCGAGCTTCATCGACAGTCAAAAACAGTTAGCTCAGGCCTTCGAAGTCGATATGCTGCCTTCGAACTTCGTCATCGACCGAAAGGGCCGCCTTGTTTTCAGCGGATTTGGAGCTAACGACTGGTCGAGCTCCGAGACTCAAGAGTTCTTGCAAGGACTGCTGCAGGAATCAACGGACGCAAAACCCGCCGCCGAAGAAGAAACATCCGGCGGCTGATTTCGGTTTCGAGTTGTGTCGCCGTTCGTTCGGCGACACTCTAACGCTTTAGTTCGGCGACGCTTCAATCATGGGTGATGACACCGACTCCGAAGCACGAACGATTTCATCGATCACGACGCAGATATCTTCGAACGTATCGTCTTCAAACGGGCCGCGAACCCCCACGACGAAATCATCTCCAAGTTTTTCTTTGATGATGAGTCCGCAGAGAGACTGCGTTTCTGCTTCCATCTGATCAAACTCAAACGAAAGCGCGAAAGTCTCTTTGGTCGGATAAAGCATGACGAAGATATTACGATGGCGGTCTCTGAAAATTCCGCGTGCCTGCTTGCGGATCTCGCCGAAGCGCTCCTGCAAATTGAAATACAGCTTTAACGCCTGCGATTCCTGATACTGCGCAAAGTAAATGCGGATCGGTCCATCGAAGATAGCGGCGTTAAATGCCGGTGAAAAATAACGGCTTTGCGTAACGTATGTGACGGTTTCTCTCATGGCCGGCTCCCCTCCCCTGCGAACCACCAAATCGAACAATCAGCGTTCTCCGGATACCGGAGCTCCAACCTTCCGGAAGAAAAACGCTGAATCGAATACAGAACCAGAGACAGCGACTCAGCATCCTGCCGAGAGCGCATGTCACCTCCAGACTAGTCAGGCGAAAAATCGGAAAGCAATCTGTTTTTAAGTCCGCTTAAGAAATGGGTGTGCAATGCATTATGACACCGAAATCAGGAGGTTTATGGTGCCTAATAGACACTCACTGAACCCATTGATCCCACTTTAGAGAAGTCTCTCGCCCTCGCGGTAAAGACGGGCCACCGGCTGCCGACCGGCTTCTAAAAAGAGCTCCTCCATCTCCCCTTCGAGCACAACGAAATCGGCGAGCTTACCCTTTGAGATCGAGCCTAACTCTTTTTCGAGGCCGAGCGCGTAGGCGCCGCCCAACGTATAAGCGACGATCGTTTCGGGAAGACTCATCTTCATGTAAATGCGAGCGAGCACACCCACGAGAGCAACGTCAGAAGACGGCGAAGTGCCAGGATTCAAATCCGTCGCAAGCGCAACGCGCGCTCCCTGATCAATGAGCTTGCGTGCCGGCGGATAGGCGCAATTCATGTAGAGGTCTGCAGTCGGCAAAAGGACGCAAGTCACTTCACTGGCACTCAGTTTTCGAATGTCTTCGTCGTTGATTTGGATCAAATGCTCAGCCGAACGCGCTTTGAGTTCGACCGCAAGCTCGGCTCCTCCGCAACGCGAAAGTTGATCGGCATGGACAGCGAGATCAAAGCCTTCTTCGCGAAAGCGCGAGAGATACTTCTTTCCAAGCTCTTTCGAGAAGTAACCTTGCTCAATAAATATATCGGCACGACAAGCGAGGCCTTCTTTCTTTAACTGGGGGAGAGCTTCTTCAAGCAGATAGTCGATGTAAGCTTCAGCGGATTTAAATTCCTTTGGGATTGCGTGGGCGCCGAGAAAAGTCCGCACGATCCGCGCACGGCGAATCGCGCCGGCTGCTCGGAGCATTTTCATTTCGCCTTCAGCGGTGAGCGCGTATCCGCTTTTTACTTCGATTGTACTTACACCTTGCTTCAAGAATCGCTCAGCGCGCTCCTGACCGATGGCGGTGAGCTCCTTCTCACTCGCCTCGCGCGTCGGAATCAGGGTAGCTAAAATTCCGCCGCCGGATTTTGCTATTGATTGATACGACTCGCCCTGATTGCGGCGTTCGAACTCAGCAGCCCGGTTTCCCGCATAAATAAGATGAGTATGACTCTCGACAAAGGCTGGAAGAACAACGGCACCCTGCAGATCTTCGCTCTTAATTGCATTCTTGAATTCGCGCGGAAGATCTTTCTCTTTGCCGACCCAGACGATGCGTCCATTTTCGCTAACGAAGGCAGCGCCATCGATCCGATCCAGATCGTCGGCCGTTACGCGGCGAGCGGCCTTGCGAAAAGCTCGATCGAGCGTGAAGAGAGTTTTGATCCCGGTGAAGAGACGGCGTTTCGGTTTTGCACTTGGCGCCAGCTTTTGAGAGAGCTTCGATGCAGACTTCTTGGTTTTCTTTTTGCCTGCCGCTGCTTTCGATTTAGGCATCTTCAACTCTCCCCGATTCAATGAACTTTTCTCTTTAACTCGTCTCAGATCTTAGACCGAATCTCAATTTGAACTTCGTGGCTTTCTGGGTACGATGCTTAAAGAGTGATCTGAAGTCGCGGCACTTAGTTAAAAGCCCGACGAACGAAACGCTGACCTGAGGGAGTTGGCAGCGATGTCCACCGCTGAGCGCATCATGATTGGCTGGAGAGAGTGGGTCGCGCTGCCGGATCTAGGGCTACCCGCAATCAAAGCTAAGGTCGATACCGGTGCCCGAACGTCGGCGCTTCACGCGTTTGAAGTCGAGAAGTTCGAAAAAGGTGGGCTCCCTTACGTCCGCTTTCGCGTTCATCCCCTTCAGGGTCGAAACGACATCGTTCGGACGTGCGAAGCGCCAATCATCGACTACCGAACGGTCTCCGATTCGGGAGGTCACCGCGAAAAGCGTTACGTTATCATCACGCATCTGGAAATTGGTGGCTTTAGCTACCCGATTGAGATGACTCTCGCGAATCGCGAAACCATGTCTCACCGGATGCTGTTAGGCCGGAGCGCCATGCACCCGTTGATGATTGATCCCGCCCACACCTACGTTTTAGGAAAGCCGGCGAAGATCAAAGGTCACTACACGAAAGTCGTCAAAAAGAAGAAGAAAAAGAAGTCCAAGAAGAGAACAGGATGAGTTCCATGAAGATCGGCATTCTCTCCCGCAAAAGAGATCTCTATTCGACCCGGCGCTTGGTTGAAGCCGCCGAAAAACGCGGTCACTCCGTTCGGGTCATCGATCCTCTGCGCTGTTATATGAACATCAGCGCTCGTAAGCCCACCATTCACTTCAAAGGTGAGCCACTCACGGGCTTTGACGCGATCATCCCGCGAATCGGCGCTTCAATTACTTTCTACGGAACGGCAGTGGTCAGACAGTTTGAGATGATGGACGTATACTGCCTCAACGAATCCCAAGCGATTTCTCGTGCTCGCGATAAGCTTCGCTCCATGCAGCTCATGGCCCGCGAAGGGATTGGCATGCCGATCACCGGTTTTGCGCATTCGCCTGATGATAAATCAGATTTGATGAATCTCATTGGCGAGCCTCCGTTCATCATCAAGCTTCTAGAAGGCACGCAAGGTAAAGGCGTTGTTCTTACGGAAACAACGAAAGCCGCCGAGAGCGTGATCGACGCCTTCCGCAATCTTGACGCTTACTTCCTCGTACAAGAATTCATCGGCGAAGCACTTGGCTCCGACATTCGTTGTTTTGTCGTGGGAGGCGAAGTCGTAGCCAGCATGATGCGCAAAGCGAAGGAAGGCGAGTTCCGCTCCAACCTTCACCGTGGCGGAAAAGCGATTCCCGTCAACATCACGCCCGAGGAGCGCGCAACCGCGATCCACGCGGCCGAAATTATGGGATTGAATCTCGCAGGTGTGGACATCATCCGTGGGAAAAACGGACCACTTGTCCTCGAGGTCAACTCATCACCTGGTCTTGAGGGCATCGAGCGCTCAACCGGAAAAGACATTGCCGGAACAATCGTTGAGTTCATCGAGAAGAACGCAAGTCCCGGCAAAACAGAAACCAAGGGAAGCCGCGCTTAAGATCGCGCGGCTCACGCGAATTACTTGCAAAGCATCTTAGCATCGAGCTGCTCGATGCGAGCTTCGTCATAATCATCTTCCGTGTACTGACCGATTGCCACAAGTTCGGCAGCGCCCGTAACGATATCCGCGTGAAGAGGCAAAGCAACTTTGCAGTACTCGGCTTTCGTGATCGATTGGCAACGGAAGAAGAGTGCTTTGTGCAGCTTCACTTTCGCCTTGTCGACATCTGTGCGGGTGATTTCACCCATATTGAAGAGTCCCACGCGGCGGCGAAGAATTTCGCCTTCAATTTGCCCGCACTCGGGCGTCACTACGGTCTCTGCGTCTCCCTCAAGACCAACGGCCGCAAGGTAGGCGCGCGAAATGGGATAACGCCCCGTCGTCTCAAGGCCCGCAAGGCTTGCAATCTCGTGAAGCGCGATCGCTTCTTTGATGCGCTTGTCACTCACTTCGTTCCAACGAAAACGATTGATAAGAACCTTTTGGTCTGCCGAGTAGTTCATGGCGATCGACTCTTGAACAACGCCGTGACGTTCGACTTCTAAAGGCTCGTCTACAACTAGCAACGTTGCTTTCTCGGCAACTTCGTTGAGCTTTGCCTGACCAAGAAGCTTCTTAAGACTCGGAATCTGGGCGTCGATCATTGCGAGGGCCGCCGAGAAGGAGCGAGAGAAATCGAGCGCGACTTCATCGCCGCCATTACCCGCTTTATCGGCGAACGCCGGGACCGAAAAGAGAAGCGAGGCGAAAGCCACGAGCATGAGAGAGTTAAGAGTTTTCATAAACCACCTTTCAAGATTCGAGTTTTGTAAGTGAGAAGAGTTGAATCGCAAGTCGATAGACTTCTTTCGGCTTTGCGTCTTCATCGACAAGGGCAAGCAAGTCGTCTTGGAACTTTCGGATCGCCGTTTTCGCGAGCGGGAGTTTTGCTAAATCCAGCGGGAAGGTCACCCAAGAGAAATCGCGAAGCTCGACCGGATCCCGCTCAAGTGAGCGCGCCGCGAGCTCAAGCGTTTGTTCGTGGGATTTTTTGAGCGAAGCGTTTTTGATATCTTCCGTCGTTCGGTAGCGAGCTTCGGTTCGCACCAGCTGGCCCTTAGATTCTTCGAGCATCCCGAGACGTTTTAACCGATCGAGAGTTTCAACAACCTCGCTTTGCTGAAGCCCTAACCGACGAGCGATCCAGTCGACGTCATTTTTGAAATCCTCAACCCGCAAGAGATTCAAAACCGCAAACGCGCGCCAGTCGCTGATCAGCTGATATTGATCCATGGAGAGCTGCACGTAAGCGGGAGTCTTTTTGGATCCGTCGACTTTTTTTGTCAGGTAAGTCGCTAACACCTCGGAGCGTTCTTGAGGATCAAACGACAATCGCTCGCTCAACAGCTGCGCGAGCTTCGGTGAGACCTTTCGTTTGCCCTGAAGGAGCAAACTCAAAGTCGCGGGACTCACTCCGGCTTTCTTCGCCATCGCGCGGACCGAGTAATTTGGGTAACGAATGCGGATCGAATCCAGTCGACTCTGGATTGCCCGCTGAAGTGCTATCTGCGGATTCATGAAGCGAGGTTCTAGCGATCAGCACCGCTCTGCGCAATAGATTTCGAAACAAAGTGTTTCCGAGACTTGGAAACACTTCGCCCAACCTTTTTGCGATCACTGCCAATTCGGCGTTCGCTACGCTTTCACTCGCCGCGGGCGCACGACACGTTCGTTTTCAGCGTGGCTCGGCTCCTGCAAACCTCTCAAAGAAAACTCGAAACTAAGGTTGCAGATCAATTTTGTTTCCAAAATCAGGAGGAAAAATGTTTCACAAAAAGCTCTTAGCACTCACGTTCTTTGCTCTCTCCCTTACCGCTCTTAACGCTTCGGCCCTGGACTGCTCGAGCGCCAACGTCGATCAGGCCGCCAAAACTTACGATGCCGCGGTTGCGGGCTTTGGTGCGAAGACTTCGTCGATCCTCGACGTGAAGATCGCAAAGCTTGCGCTCCTTGATCTCACGATTTGCGCGAAGCGGATGTCGGCGGCAACGTACTGTGTTCAAAAGCCGAAGACGCTCGCGGAAGTTGACGCCCAACTTTCCAAGGGAGACGAGCCCCGTATGCTGAGCCTCCCCGATGCGGCGGCTCTCGAGGAGAGTGAGTCGATCTACAAGCTGAACTGTCAGCCGAAAGTCGCAACTCCCTGAACCTAGATCACTGCATTTCTCTAGGGAGACTGTTGAGTCGATCGACAGTCTCTGTTCGCAGAATGGACGCTTTCACTATGCGTCTCATTTTGAGGCGAAAAAAGAGTCGAAAATGAGACGAACTCTGTCCGTTTAGCTCATGGTCATCGCCAAAAAACCGAAAAGTTCCATAGAGGAAGCTCAACAGCCTCTAGGGAATTCATGCGCAAATCCATTTGGCTTTGGTCGACGTTAATCCTGCTGCCTCTTCCGATCGCTTACTTCAGCTTACGCTCAAGTGATCCAGCGCCTCGTCTTGTCGGTGCTCCCCTCGGTTCGCAAAACCGCGGCCCCGCAAACTACGGCGGGCGCTCAGCCCTCCAGTGGGGGAAAGTTGAAATCGATGCCTCGAAGCTCGCTGTTGGTGGTACACCCGCGACGAACCTCAGTGGCGTAACGGCGATGAAACTTGCTCAGTCAGGCACGGTCATCACCCGTGGGACTCGGCTCTTTGCGGTGATCAACAACGAATGTTTAGATCGCTTCATTCGCCAAAGAAGCTCAGGGATCATGAAGGCGATTCCGCCGACCGTGAGCGAAGAGGCCTACGACAACGCCGAAAAAGAAGAAGTTGAAGGCCTCGCGACTCAAGCCTACTCGTTTGAAGTTGAAGCGGATCTTTCCCTCTCGCAGGTTGTCTCAAGTGCTGAAGATGATCCTTGCCTTGAACATTTAAGCGAAGAGCGGAAAGTTCGCTTAGCCTTGCCGACAAGGTCTCCGAGCGGCGCGCCCACGGATCCGAGCACGAACCTTCAGCTTCACTTGGCAAATATCAAAGCTCCGCAGGCTTATGATCTATTCTACAGCTCCTCTCGCGCCATTTCAAAGGACACGGTCGTTGCGGTCGTCGATTCGGGCATCGACTACAATCACGAGGATTTAGCGGCAAATATCTGGCGCAGCGGTGATGGCCGCCCAGGCTACGATTTCGTCAACGGAGATGCGAGTCCGCTCGATGACCTCGGTCACGGAACACACGTCGCTGGATTGATCGGCGCTGTCGTCGATAACGGCAAAGGTGGCTCGGGCGTCATCGGCAAAAAAGTGAAACTTATGGCAGTGAAAGTCATCGGAGCCGACAACGAAGGTTCGATGAGCGATTACATTAACGGCCTTCGCTACGCCGCGGACAACGGTGCTGAGATCATCAATTTGAGTTTGGGTGGAAGCGAGACTAGTCGGGCCGAAGAAGAGGCTCTCCGCTATGCGATCGGACGAGGAGCCATCATCGTAACGGCCGCGGGAAACGACGGTAAAGAGTTAACGGCAACAAGCAACGACTACCCGGCAGGTTACTCTCCGACAATCGCTGGTATCGTCACCGTCGGCTCCGTCGATACGATCAACAATGAAATCAGCGAATTTTCAAATTACTCGCCCACGTACGTTTTCATTGGCGCGCCGGGTGCGGAAGATTCCGTCGCCTCGAGAGGGCTTTACTCCACGGTTCCACAAAATCTCTACGACCGGTATCAAGGAACTTCGATGTCCACACCCGTCGTGGCGGGCGCTGCCGCGCTCGTTTTGGGTGTCGCAAAATCTGAGGGGCTGAGTCTCACGAGCGCTCAAGTGATCGATCTGATTTTAGGTTCGGCTCGGATCGAATCCTCCCTCACCACGAAATTCAAAAGTGGCCGCATCTTGGACCTTGAGCGACTTGCGCGCGCCGTGAAGTGGAAGCTACTCGTCGATAGCGACGGTGGAACGGAGGATGCGCAATGAAGAACCTCCGCTTGATCCCGATGCTGCTCGCCATTTTTATTCTCGTAGGCTGCGGTAGTTTTGAAGCCAGCAACAAATCGCGTTCACGCACGTTCAAGTACGACTTTGCTTCGCAGAGTGCGGCGCAGCTCATCCCATCTTCGGATAAGCTCGATGCGTCCTGCTCTTCGAAGACCGACTACGATGCTTGTTTGTTTCAAAAAAACCCCGTTGCGCAATCGAAGGCGGCACTCCCCGCCTCCCCGACAGCACAGACGCTCGATCCTCTTCAAGTTTACGGAGTTAGGCTTACGGGTCTCGATGACAGCGGTTCACTTTCGAACGGAACCGTGAAGGTGGAAACCCTCAAAGGGGCTCTGCTCACGGGTCAAACTTTAAGTCAGAGCGTGGGCCAAAGCTCGAGTCAAAACTTTAGACTCACCCGCTTAAAGGCGTCGGCGGATTCGACTCAGCAGTTTAATCAACTCATGATCTACTATTGGCTGAATCGATCCGTTGAGTACCTAAGCGTACGCACGAACTACTTACCCGCCCTGAATCAGAATATTCGCGTGATCGTAGACGACGAGTTAGCAGGCTGGTCGCCGCGAACAAAATCCATTCATCTCAAGCGATCTTCGACAAATCCTATGGCCTGGAGCGCCGATTTAGCCGTCCACTTCTTCGGCCTCGCCAACCTCCATTTCGCAAGTCAAGGCGCCATTGACTTTCCGAGTTCAGCGAAGCACCGAAGCTGCGGCTTAAAGAACGCAGGTTGCTGCACGCAGGCCATCGGTTGCGCGCGCGCCATTGCGAGTGGCGTAGGCGATTATTTTGTCGGCATGATGTTCCCCGATAAACCGAGCGTTGGCGAAACGTGGGCGAACAAACCCGAAGGCCTTACTCATTGTGGAATGAACCGCGATCTCAACGCGGCCGCAGGGAGGAAGGCACAAGCTGTCTTCGAAGGTTGCACGGCCGCGATGAAGGGCGATGCGATTGCCCTAGGAACTATTTACGCGTCAATTTGGTGGGAGATTCGAAAAACCGCGACGAAAGTTTCACCCGATGCCGGTGCTCTCGAGATCGATACTTTGTTTATGAATCACCTTGATGATCTCGACGGATCCGACGATTTCAAAACGGCATTTTCGAAGATCAGGGCGCTCGACAATCGCATCTTCCAAGGTCGCCATATCTCGATCATCGAGACCGAATTCCGCAATCGGGGTCTCTGATTCTCGAACGAGAAAAAGTTATGAATTTCCTTCGCTAGATGTCTACAAGAGCGAGGCGTGGAGCCTCGTCTTTTCTTCAATGCATTGCTTCTCTCGCGATCCAAATTCCATCTGAAATTCAAATGGAGTACGACTTAAGGACTCGCTTCCGTCCGGAAGAAAGGGACTTCATCATGCTTGGGCTTCGTGAGGCATTCGCTCTTCTGGCTGATTTATTGGCTAGGCCTTCCGTCTCGATTTTTCTTCTTCCTTTGATGGCATTAACGGCGTGCGGTTTCGGGGCTGAAGCTCCTTCTCTCGAGCGTCGGAAGATTGTTCCCGCTCAGTACGATATCGCTTCCTGCCGGATCCCGAAGACGTCGGGCGAAGAGGCGATTTTTGCAAAACTCAACAGCGAAGAAATCACCACCTCGGATTATTTTTTCAAAGTTTATAACCGCGCCGATCTTGAAGCCGTTTTGGGCGCTTCAGCTACGTCGACGAGTCGCTACGTTTCAAATCTTCTAGGCGGTCGACTCTTTCGAGTGCCGCGTGAGTATCGCGAGGGTGAGCGCGTTTGCCCGATGTATACAGATCTCCCCCTTCTCCCCGTCGAACTTGAGCCAACATGGTATAGCCAAGCCGACCAGCTGAAGAACCCCGATGAACGCCTCGCGGGACTTTACTTCGAAGCGTGTAATCCTGAAGATTGTAACGACCGAGCCCTGATTCTCCCCACGATTCTGATCGACGACGGCATGGACCGTTGGACGCTCGTTCACGAGATGATGCATCACAATTTCAATCGTGAGCGCAAACGCAACCCGAACTACATTGGAGATCGCGTCCTTGATCAGCAAGGTCGCGAAGCGAAAGACGAAGTCGTTCGACTCTTTGAGTTCTATGACGAAACAAAAAGTACCGAGGCGCTTCGCGATCTCGCCGAGCGATTGAACTGGCTCGTACGTGTTTACCTCAAAGAATCGCTTGTTAACTCTTTCTTCGAAGAAGTCGCGATCGAAGGTCAGCTCGTCGATGAGTTCGCCGCAGATCGGTTGAAGAACGTAGCCCCCGAAGCTGCGCAAAATGCTATTTGGTATATGCGGACCTCGAGCGTGAAGGGTCTCAAAATTTTCACCGACAAAACGTTCAACCTCAGAACGTTGAAACGTCAGATGAGCGCGCGAGATCTTTTGGATTTCGTGCAGGATGAAGCAACTTCACGTGGACTCATGAACGTCGCCCGCGAAGCACGCGCGAGCCAACGCTCAATCTCAACTCTTGAGAGACGCGCCCAAGAATTGATCGAACGAGGCGAGCGGCGCTTGCGGGTGTTAGGCTTTAATATCCAACAAGAAGGCCCACCCATTGCCTTTCCGTTTGGTATCCGCACGATGCACGGGCTTGAGGCTTCTTCGCATGCGGATCATCTCCCAGCCGCGAAAAGTCTTGAAGACTGGCTCAATCACTAAGCCAAAAAAAGCGCCGACCTCCTAAGAGAGTCGGCGTTTTGCTTTTTTTAGGAAAGCTTCAACACTCCCCGATTCAAATCCAAAGAGATTTGGCTCCCCGCTCGCGGGCCGTTTCCTTCGCATCGTCGTAACCGGCATCAATGTGACGGAAGAGTCCCATCGCTGGATCCGCTTTCAGCACGCGCTCTAAGCGCGCAGCAGCCTTATCCGTACCATCAGCCACGATGACTTGGCCCGCGTGTAAGCTGTAGCCCATGCCGACCCCACCGCCGTGATGGAAGCTCACCCAGCTTGAGCCGCAAGCCGTATTTACAAGGGCATTGAGGATCGGCCAATCCGCTACGGCGTCAGAGCCGTCTTTCATGGCTTCGGTTTCGCGGTTGGGCGAAGCAACGCTTCCGCAGTCAAGATGATCGCGACCGATCACGATCGGCGCTTTTACTTTTCCTTGTTTTACGAGCTCGTTTAATTTGAGACCCGCGATGTGACGCTCACCATATTCAAGCCAGCAAATTCGCGCCGGCAAACCTTGGAAGGCGATCCGTTCCTGAGCCATATCAAGCCAACGCAAGAGATGTTTCTTGTGCGGAAAGAGTTCGCGAATCGCTTGATCCGTCACGCGGATATCTTCGGGATCACCCGAAAGAGCGACCCACCGGAAAGGACCTGAGCCTTTGCAGAAGAGCGGACGAATGTATTCAGGAACAAAGCCCGGAATATCAAACGCGTTCGCTACGCCACCTTCAACCGCGCGCGCGCGAATGTTGTTGCCGTAATCGAAGGTGATCGCGCCTTTTTTCTGCATCTGCAGCATGCCCTGAACGTGCTTAGCCATGCTGGCAATTGAGCGCTCTAAATAAGTCTTCTGATCTTTCGTGCGCAGCTCCGCCGCTTGAGCGAGCGACAAGCCTTCGGGGATGTAGCCATTCAAAGGATCGTGCGCGCTTGTCTGATCCGTCAAAACGTCAGGCGTGAATCCACGCTTAATCATTTCATGAATGACCGTCGCCATATTGCCTTCGAGCGCAATCGAGCGCGCGACACCTTGTTCTTTGTACTTCTTCACGCGGGCAAGCGCATCGTCGAGATCGGTTGCAAGCTCATCGACGTAGCGCGTTTTCAAACGCTTCTCGATGCGCTCGCGGTCAACTTCTACGCCGAGAACGACAGCACCAGCAAAAACACCAGCGAGGGGCTGTGCTCCGCCCATTCCGCCAAGACCTGCCGTCAAGATCGAGCGGCCTTTCAAGTCGCCGCCGAAGTGACGACGGCCACACTCGACGA
>SYLX01000167.1 GCA_005808505.1 Bdellovibrionales bacterium
CGCGATGACGGTTGGTTGGATCAAAGATCCGAACTCTTGGTCCAACTGGGCCTTCAATCCTCACGAACCTTTTCGTCATTACGGATTAACTTGGCTGACTTCGCTCTTTCTGCACGCGGGCTGGCTTCATTGCCTGGGAAACATGTATTTCCTTTTGCTTTGCGGAAGCGACGTCGAAGAAGAATTAGGCTCCAGTCACTTCTTCGGCCTTTTTTTCTTAGGCGGCGTTGTTGGCCACATCGCTACCATGTGGCTAGCGTCGCGTTCGGAAGGTCAACCCATATTCAGTTTGGGTGCAAGCGGCGGCGTCTCGGCGAGTCTCATGTACTACGCGCTAGCGTTTCCGAAACATCGATTGAACATCAGCCAGTTTTGGTCGGGCGGAAGGCGCTTCTGGAGTTTGTTGAATTATGAAGTCTCCACGGCATCTGTAAGCACTGGCACATTTCTCTTTATTTTCCTATTACAGTCTGTGGTTGGATCTATATTTCAAGTCTATGATTCAGGTTCAGACGTAAATCATCTCGCGCATCTAACGGGCATCTTGATGGGCTTTGTGTTTTACGGAATGTTCCCACGTACACACTCGTCTTGAGGCGAAAGGTTATATGAAGAATCGTTGGTACGTCACGATTGGCTTTGGGGTCTTCATCCTTGCAGGAGTTCTCATCTGGCAACTGACTCAGCGAAAAGTCGCCGGTGACGTATCAGGCTCACCGACAGAAAGTGCCGTGAACGTAAGTTCGACGGATTCGGAGCCTAAAGAGGTACCTGATCCTTCTGAGCAATCTCAAATCAAAGAAACCAACCAAGTTTTTCCAATATCGACCTCTGAGATCGATTGCGAAAACGCAGCGGCCGTCTCCGAGCGTTTCAAAGAAGAGACGAGTGGTTTTTGGAAACACGAATCGCAACCAAGTACCTTCATTGTTTACGAATCGAAATCACGCGTGCTGACCGTTTGCGCCCAAGGAAAAAAGGTTGCCGCCTCGATTCCAAAGTTGCTCGGTCGCGGCCTCGAAGATCATGAAGAATTAGTGAGCGTAGAGGATGCGGATTTACAAGATCGAGACGCTAATGGGAAAGTCGATTTCATTCTGTTTTACGGACAATGCGTAGAAGGCCCGTGCATCGGCGAAAACCACTTAATTGAGGTCGATGGATCGAGCCTGCGAGGGATCTATGAAATCCGGGCGCAGCGATTGCAGACGGTGAGATCCGGGTCTCCAGGGCGATCGGCTTTCGTTCTGAAAAACTATTGTTTTACTTGGGAGTTCGGAGTTGCTTTCGCAACGGCTGACGTTGCGGAGTTTGGTGCGAATTCAAAGTTGAAGCTTCTCCCTCGAGATCAAATCACGAAGAACTATCCGTCGGCGGTTGATTCGTTGATCAATTCAACTCCACCAGATGGCGAAGCGGGTCCGGTCCAGCTCGCCTACTTCGAAATTCAAAACCTGTTTGTAGAAGCTTATCGGGGTGGCTCAAAGCAGCAGCTTTTGAGTCAGTACGACGAAATCGTAAACAAGCTTCCGGCCAGAGAAGGCTTGGAAGATCCTGACCTTCGCCTGCAAGTTCACTGTAATCCCAGAGAAATGCTCGAGATGACCGCGAAATGACATCGAAATCGCGACAAGTGAGTCTCAAGATTTGTCGCGTTCTCCATGCTGGGTATTTATTCGAATGCGATGAGACACGCATCCTTTTCGATCCCATTTTTGAGAACCCGTTTAGTGTGAACTGCTTCGCGTTCCCCCCGGTCCGATTTGATCTTCCCCTACTAGAGAAGGAAAGGTTTTCGGCCGTCTTCATTTCTCATTTTCATGATGATCATTGTTCGCTCAAGAGTCTCAACCTTTTGGATCGGCGAACGCCGATCTTTATCTATTGTTTGCATGGCGAACTCATGGACTGGATCCGCGACCTGGGTTTTCGTGATGTTCGTCAATTGCGGTTAGATGTTGAAATAGAAGTCGGTCCGTTCAAAATCACACCCCGTCGTGCGTTCGATGCGGACGTCGACTCGCTCTTCCAAATTCGGGTCGGGGAGTTGAATATCTTGAACGTCGTCGACTCTCTTCTCGATTCGGAGACTCTTAGCCTTCTGAAAAAAGAGAGCCCGTGGAACTTAGTTCTTTGGCCCTTTCAAATGATGCGTGAACTTGCGGTGATCGCACCAACGAGGACGATACAAGAACCTGTGAAAGTTCCTGATGAGTCGATTGACGAACTCGCAAGTTTAAAGCCTCATTTCGTCGTGCCGAGTTCCTGTCAGTTCGTCCATGAGCCGTGGTCTTGGTACAACCACGCGCTTTTTCCTATGACGTATCGCCAATTCACCGATGAAGTGCACTCGCGGGTTCCGGGTACGAGAGTTGTGCGAATGGATCCAGGAACATCCTTTTTGCTGGATGGAACCTCTTTCTCGCAGACTGAGTCACTGAAGTGGGTTCAGCCATGCGGTGAGCAGAACGTGGATTTTGACTACCAACCGGAGCGTTTGCCTACGTCGACCTCAGAGATTGCGAAGTGCTTCCCGCCGCTTTCGCATGAAGAAAGAGACCGAGTTCACAGCTACTGTGTGACAGAGCTTCCGCGAATCTATCGTTCGTTAGATGTTCCAGAATTCTTCCGAGAGCCGAGAGTTTGGCTCCTTTGTTTGTTTGACGAGGCGGGAAAAGAAAGTCGCTTTTACTATCGGATCGAAATGGAAAACGTCGAACTTTTGCCGACGGCAGTAGAATCCATTGCGTGGAAAACGGAGGTCATCATCACGAAACTCTTTGCCGCATTAGAACGCGGCGAAACGATGAGTTCAATGTATCTTCGAGTGAACGACCATCGCTTTGATCCTCGCGCTGAAGAAGCCTTAGGCGAGGCCGAAGTACTCGATGACCCACTGATACGCACGCTTTTTACGGGGCAGTTCGGCGCATATCAGCTAGCTCAACTAAAAGATCTCGAAGCAGAATCGCTTTGAAGTGACAGTCTTCAATAGCTATGTACGAATGAAGGCATGATGAATCAACATGCGTTCCCGTCGACAAAAAGAAGTGATCTCCCAGGCCCGGCAGCTGCGCACGAGCCGCAAAATGATTATCGTCGAGTTTCTTGTGAGTTCACCGACGAACTTGAACATGCGTCAACTCTGAAGTGGCGGCTCCGTATTCGTTACTTCGATGTTGATCGCTCTACGGTGAAGACTGCTTCAGCCGTCATGATCGACGATATTGAAGCTACTCTCGGCGCAGACTTTTTGATTCTCTCCTCAGGAGAACGCATCAGACTCGATCATCTGATCAACTTGCACGTCGATTAATTTGCAGTGCTCTCTACAGCGTAGATCCGCAGAATTTGCAGAACTTCGCGTCTAGGTCGTGGCCTTCGCGCGAACAGCTTGGGCAAGCCTGTGTCGTTATTGGTTTGATTACGGAGACACGCGACAATTCGCTGGTGACGATGCCAGTGGGGACCGCAATGATTCCGTAGCCAAGGATCATTAAACACGAGGCAAAGAACTGCCCAAGTGGAGTTTTTGGTGTGATGTCGCCGAAACCAACCGTCGTCATCGTAACAATCGACCAATAAATCGAACGCGGAATACTTGTGAAACCGTTTTCTGGCCCCTCGACGACGTACATGAGTGCACCCATCGTGACGACAACCGCCGTTACGGTCGTGAGAAACACGGTGATCTTGTGACGACTGGCCTTAAGTGCTTTCGACAAAATGTCGGCTTCGCCTAAGTAAGTTCCCAATTTAAAAATCCGGAAGATCCGTAGGAGTCTGAAAATTCGGATCACGAGAAGATAATGCGTTCCCGGCATGATCAAACTTAAATAGGACGGCAAAATCGCTAGTAAATCGACCACGCCGAAGAAGCTGAACATGTATCCGAGTGGTCGCCGAACGCTGATCAGCCGCAAGAAGTACTCGAGCGTAAAGATAATCGTAAACGCCCATTCCGCAACGTAGAGTTCATGTCTGTTCTCGCGGGCGATCGAGGCGACGCTATCGAGCATGACTAAAAGAACGCTCGCGAGAATCAAACAGATCAATGCGACATCAAACGCTTTTCCCGCCCTCGTGTCGGATTCAAAGATAATTTCATGTAGTCGCTTGCGCCATGGTGCCATCACCTTCGAGTTTCACAAGGGCGGCATGTTTATGCAAACGCCGCCGCAGCGGTTGCGCTTTGCATAACTGATCTTCGATGAATCAAAGAATTGGACCTGTAGTCCGGAAGGCATCTAAGATTTCAGGTATGAAAACTGACGATGTCTTTCAATTCATCGCAAAAGAGCTACTTCGTTTTCCGGAAGAAAAAATGGTCGGCCTCTTGAAAAATCTGAAGTCATCTTTTCAAGATGTGGAATGGAACAAACCGAGACAGCCGAAAATGTTTTCACTCGCGGGAGACTTAGCTTCCGGAGAAACCGTTGGTTTTGAAACGTGGATCATCGAACTCAAACGCGCGGGCGCAGTCGCAGCGCAAAACTTCAAACCGCTTGAAGGTCAGCCGGGACTTCCCGCACACAAGGCTGCAGCATTCGCCAACGGAAACGCTACTTTCGTTGCCGCGCGCTTGAAAGATAAATGTTTACTTTATCAAGCTGCCATCATTTACAGTCGTGAAGTTCAGCTCACGGGTTCGGAGCTTGAGGAGCTGATTGATCTTCAGTTCTCAGACCCGCGAGTTCGCGCTGAGCTCTGGCAAGAGATTCTGGAAAAAGAAGTCAAGCGATTCGGAGATTACTTCGAAGCCTCGACCGAAAAGGAGGCTCGTCACTTCGTTCGGGAGTCCTTTCAAGCAACCGGCTCAAAATCGGCGGCGGACGATGTCTTGAAGTGCGCGCAGTTGTTCTGCGCGGCTAGAGGATGCACGTTTAAAATTCCCGGGAATCTAGTAACGCATTTCATGAAAGTCGACTTCGATGAGGTCGAGAGGGATTTTTTCATTAGAGAAAATCCGGACCGCGCAAATGAGTTTGTACCAGCATCAGAAAGCCTCCGCTTTTTGAAGAGTCTGACGCCTCAAGAATTTGTCAGCCTCGTCGATCATCAAGAGTTAGGTGAGGGGATCTGGATCCGGATCAAAGATCGTCTTGCTTGGTTGATCGAAAGTAATGAAAGCTTGAAATCAAAGTTGCCACTCACGGGCGGCGGTCTAGAATTTCGATCCGCGATGCTTACTCTGTCTGCCGATGAGTTATCCGAGCTCCCACGCGGAAATTTAGCGTCGACTCTTCAAGAGTATGTGCGTGGACAAGGACGTGAGGTTGCTTTCCCAACAGGTCTTCAAGAACATTTATCTCTCGGTTGGGAAACCGAAAAACCTCTGATCAAAGACAAAGACTTGTGGCGTGCAGCTCCGAATACGGAGACGTGGCAGATGCTACGTTTTTTGTTTGTAGGCGAAGTTGGTGTCGATCAAGTCCCGCCAAGTTTGTCTTTGGCAGAACAATCGAAAAATTTTGAAGCCGCGCTGTTGAAGACAGAGTCCTTCGCCAAACGAGTCACAAGTCCTTTTGCCGAAGCTTTTCAACTTGCGAAGTGGCTTCTGACAGAGTCGGCGCTATCGCCGGTCCTGAGTTCCACCGGTGATTTCGAACAAGCCGTGACCATCGCGGAGAAGTCCGGCTTTTCTCAACAAGCGCTTCGAGTTCTTTCGCAGCAGACGTTCCTTGCTGGCCTTTGCGCAAAACTCGAACTCGATGAACCAAGAACGCGGGCACTGCTTGCGACATCCGTCGGCGATGTTTTCGGTGGAATGGGTTCGTGGAACGACCAAGGCTTTGAGACCGAGGCCGATCAGCGAGAGTTTGAAGCAGTCTCGGCGGAACTCTACTCAGCTCTGACTCGGCTTTTGTCTGCGCTCTAACACTGAACTGGCGCACGTAACGGGCAAATCCAAAAGTTCCGCGACCACGGCCCCGGCAGCGGGTGTCCAGGGATGGAACAGGCGCTTTCCTATTTGCCAATCTCCGATGGCAACCAGGTCCTCCCATCAACGCCGTGAAACGGCTCAAAATCCTCATGGTTTTAGCGAGTTAGCAAAGTCGTGCGTCGACGCAGTAGCAGGTCCAGGTCTTGAATTTAAAGCCTTGAATCTAAAAATCCCGTGGATGAAAGGACTTTCCAATGAAATTCGCCCAATTCTTCGCTCTCGCCTTGATCGCCTTGGCTTCTTTCTCGCAAGCGCAAGCTCAGCGTTCAGAAAGCTGCGATGACTTCTCAAAGCAGCTCGAAGTCCATAAACAAGAGCTGGTTGAGAGGAAAGACCAGTTGGCTCAGGCCAAAGAGGCCAACAACATCGACAAGATCCAGTACCTGGGCGGGGCCATCGACGAGAAAAGCCGCATCATCCAGTCCTTAAGCGAAGACCTCGACTCATTGTGCAAGTAACCATCGGTGGTTCAACCGAATATGCCTCCGGCTTAGGGCTAGTTCCGAGCCGGAAAGCTTCGTCCAGCGCGAGTTTTTACCGATAACGAAGCTGTGAATCAGTTCCGAACGCTCTCTTACGAATCGATCTGCCACGGCCTCGTGCGCATGAACAAGCACATCTTCTTTGGTGCGGTGCTTGGCTGCGTCCTTTTGCCGGGCGCATTTTATTTCGCCCCGAACAATTTATTCTACACGTGGCAGTCCGCTCTCTATACGGGATGCCTCATCGAAGTGACGATCGCGTGCTACATTCTCCATCTCGTAGGACCTTCCGTTCTCAAAAAAAGCTGGGGCATGAAAGCTTGGCGCACTTGCTTTTGGTGCCACTCGGCGCTGTACGCCTTCGCGGCCGGAATGGGTATTGCGTACATGCTCGAGGCCCTCGGCGGTAACGTTTACAGCGTCTCGCTCGTGTCGACGCTTTTGTTCGGTTGTGCCGTCGGCGCTTCGACCTTCGCGTTTGATCTTTTGATTTGTGCGACCTTCGTGAGCGTAATCATGGCACCGCCAATATACGTGAGCTTTTTCGTACTTCCCGATACGATCGTTCTCGGTGGAACGTGCGTGATGAGCGTGTTGTTCTTCAACTTCTTAGCGTGGATGATCCATAACGTAGAAGTCGGTGCTCTCGAGAAAGAGGAAACGATCCGCAAGCAGGCGGCGGAGTTGAAATCTTCGAACGCACTTTTCCAAAGCACGCTCGACAACATCGACGAGATCTTCTTAACGATTGATCTCAAAGGCTTCTGCTTTGGAAACATTTCGGAAAAAGCGGAAGCCGTTCTCGGACTGAACCCCACAGGTCGCCATTTCACCGAAGTTCTTCGCCTAAATGGAGATGCTCGTAATTCGGCCGAATCGTGGTTTACGAGTTTAGTGGGCAATTTAAGTTACTTCCAGAATCTAAAAACGAATGGCCCCCAACAGCTTGTGGATTTGAAACGGAATCTGACGTTTCGCGTGCGTTACTTCCCGATGCAGCAGTCGGGCTCGATCACGGCCGTCATCATGACACTGACGGATGTGACAAGCCAACTTCGTGCCCAACGCCTTGCCGAAACGGCGGAGGCGCGAGCAGCCTTAACTTTATCGGTGAGCGAGAATCGAATTCTGTTTGGCAAATTCCTCTCCGAAATCGATGAATTCCTGAAATACCTCACGACTTGGGATGGAACAGACTTCCTCGGTCTTCGTCAGAAATTGCATACCCAAAAAGGAGCGGCCGGGCTTTTCCAGCTTCGCGACTTAGCAGCGCAAATCAATCTTCTAGAACTCGAAATCAAAAAGTTCATCGGTAAAGAAGAAGTACCGGTTGCCGCCGTTCAGAAGGCAGGCGCGGAAATTTCGGCGCAACATAAGAACTGGCTCACCAACGAAAAGAAGTTACTGACACGCCTTCGGGTCTTTGCGCCGGAAGAAATCATCATCAGTTCCTCCCACGCGGAGATTGTTCGTCGGAGTTTTGCGGATTCACCGGATCAGCTCACCGTATTTGATCGGGTAGTTGCAAGGTTGAAGGCGCAAAGCCTTCGCGCGGCGGTAGACGTTTTCGGCGTTCATGTGGAGAAGCTCGCTCGTAAGTTCTCCAAGATTGCTCGATATGAAGTGAAATCAGGACCTGATGAAGTTCTTCTCCTCGACGAAAGCTATCTGACGATCGTGAAATCGATGATCCATTTGATTAACAATGCCATGGATCACGGGATGGAGACGCCGCAAGAACGAGAAGAGGCCGGCAAAGCTGCGGCCGGAGCCATACACATTTCGTTCGTGCGCGAAAAAAATTGGATCCGTATCAATCTAGGCGATGACGGACGTGGCATTGATGTGAATCAACTTCGCGAAGCTTTAGTGACGAAGCAAATCCATCTCGAAAAGAACGACGATCAGAGTGTTTTGCAATCGATCTTCCTAGCCGGCTTGACCACCAAGACAACAGCGTCGGAAATTTCCGGACACGGCATGGGCCTGAGTGCGCTTTTCGAAGATGTAAAGCGAGTCGGCGGGCGCATTGAGGTCGCTACGGAGTTGAAGAAGGGCACGACCTTTACGATCTGGTTACCGCTTGATCCGACAAAGGTTGTCTTGGTGAGCGTCGGTTCATCGATGAGTGAAAGCAGCTCGACAACGGCAGCGTGAATTCAACTTAGCTTGCGAGCTTGTCAGATTCTTTGGCGTGCTTTTTCCGCCACTCATCCACTTTCGGGTCCATCACGAGAAACCAAAGCGGCGGAATCGCGCTCAACATCAACATTCCCGGATAACCTGACGGCAACTGCGGCGAATCGTCAAAGTGTCTCAATGAGGTGAAGGGCAAGTGGGCTGCCGCATGATGGTCGCTGTGTCTTTGTAAGTTGAACAGCAACGCGTTTGAAAACCAGTGAGACGAATTCCAGGAATGTAGATGAGTCACTTTCTCGTAGCGACCGTTTTCGAGCGGTCGACGCGAAAGTCCGTAATGTTCAACGTAATTGACCAATTCGAGCAAAGTGAAAGCGATAAAGGACTGCGCAAGGAAGAAGGCGAAAGCCTTCGGTCCAAGAAAACCCGCGACGAGAACTGTCAGGGCAACTTGCGCGGCAAACCCTTGGAGAATCTGGTTTCGAGGACTCCAGGTTTTTCCAATGCGTTTACTTTCGATTTTCAGCGCGTGAAGGTAGCTATGCACGTACGTGCGAGCAAGAAAGCGAAAACTACTTTCGCCGCGACGTGCGCTAGCGGGGTCGTCGGGTGTGGCCACGTTCATGTGGTGTCCGCGAACGTGCTCGACGTAGAAATGTTGGTACCAAACCGTGCAAAGAAGGGCGTTTGCCGTGAACCGCGGGAAGAGGCCTCGCTTGTGCGCCAACTCGTGCGCCACCGTGATGCCTAAGCCTCCGGTATAGACACCGACCGCAAGTGCATATAACGCAATCATTGGCCACGAAGCAGCTTCAACAACGGCAAAGCCAGTCGCGAGAAGAGCGAAGTGAGAAATCGTATAGGTATAGGTCCAGAAGCCCCATACCCAAGGCTTGTTCCAGCGCGCCTGTTCAGCAACGGTGGGATTGCGGGGATAGACGCCAAGAATCGCATCGAGGATAGGAACGAGCACGAAGGCAAAAGTGATTGGAACAACGGGCCCCCATGACGGTCCGAGAAGACCGTAAAATTGCATCACGGTAAGACTTAAGAAGCAGATGAACGAAAGGGGATGCACTCGGACTCCCTATCAAGAAGATAAATCCTTATCGGAGTAGACGTTCGAATCTAAAACATCGTCTTGTCACGAGATATTGAAGTTCGAGCGTTCCCGGTGAGAAATTTGAATCCCTCAATTTTGCTTAAGTTGTGTAGGAGTTTGTCGAAAAGTCTTGGCCAGATCCAACTAGTTCTGTTGCAAGGTGGGACAAAATGAAATCATGGAGTCTGAGAGCTAAAATGTACGGGGCCTTTTGCTTGCAGGCTGTTGGAACCCTCGCCGTCGGCTTTACCGCGTACTGGTCCATCCAAAGTGTCTCAAACGCATATCACCATATTTCGCATATTAACTTGGCAAAAGCCCAGCAAGTCTCGGAGATGAGATACCACTCTTCGCAGGTCGCCCGTCTCCTTGCTAGAATGGCGATGCCGGGGAGTACTTCTTCAGATCTCGAACGGCTTTCAAAGAAATATCACACCTCCGTAAAAGAGTACGAGGCAGCGAGCAACGCGTTCGGAAAGCTCCCGTTCTCCGACGGCGAGAAGGAAAAGTTCGCAGCTACCGTCAAACAGTGGGATCGACTTGAGGAAGTTGCAACGAAGGCAGTCAGTCTCGTCGGATCGGGTCAGGTCAGTGATCGGGACGAAGCGATCGGGCTGATTCAAAAGGAAATCCGCGAGATCGGAGAAATTCAAGGTAGAGATTTAGAAGCGCTGGCCGAGTTTCAGTCGGCGGAAGCGAAAGTCTGGGTTCAGAGTGCGGCCGATGCGGAGGCCCGGGGAAATCGACTCACACTGATTTTGGTCTTCATTGGTTTTAGCGCGTCGATGATTGTCGCTCGACAATTCTCCAAGAGGTTGACCGAATCCCTCAGCGTTATTGTGGAATGGCTTTCTGGTGGCTCTTTGAAAGTTGCTTCTGCCTCTCACCAGATCTCCGAAGCGAGCACGGAATTATCCCAGGGTGCAAACGAACAGGCGGCGGCGGTTCAGCAAACAGCCTCGTCGATGCAAGAAATCAGCGCAATGGTTTCAAAGAATGCGGAGAATGCGCGCCAAAGTCAGGAACTCTCAGAGAAGAGCCGAGGCGCCGTTGCGACCGGTAAGGATGCCGTAGGCGAAGTCCTTGTGTCGATCAGCGAAATACAAACGGCTAATGGCGATATCATCAGCCAAGTGAAACAGAGCAATCAAGAGATAGCCAAGATCGTCAAGCTCATCGATAACATCGGGCAGAAGACGAAAGTCATCAACGAAATCGTTTTCCAAACCAAGCTTCTGTCATTCAATGCTTCGGTCGAAGCGGCAAGAGCCGGTGAACACGGTCGGGGATTTGCGATCGTGGCGGAGGAAGTTGGTAATTTGGCCCAGATGAGCGGAGCCGCCGCGAGAGAGATCAACCAACTCCTCTCGGAATCCATTCAAAGCGTTGAGGCCATCGTTCATGAGACGAAGGAGCGCGTTGACCAGCTTGTTTCCGTCGGCGAGCACAAAGTTCAAAATGGATTGTCTGTTGCAAAGAGGTGCGCGTCGACCTTGGAAGAAGTTGTTTCGCACGTCAATGCCGTGAACGAGCGCGTGAATGAAATCGCGAACGCGAGTTCCGAGCAAGCCACCGGCATACACGAAATTTCTCGCGCTATGGTTCAGCTCGATTCGGTGACGCAGCA
>SYLX01000168.1 GCA_005808505.1 Bdellovibrionales bacterium
ACCCTGGCGAAGGGCACTCCCCGCCAGCGTGAAGCCTATGACACACTCAAAAACCTAAAACTTTTTGAGCTGCTGCGAGCGGAATCTCCCGTACTTGCCGGAACCATTCCACTCGATCTCGACGTCGAAACAAGCGACCTTGATATTATTTGCTCAGCGGAGAATCTCGAAGCTTTCAGCGAAAAGGTGAAAAGAAACTTCGCCCACGAAGTTGGCTTTTCGATTGAATTCAAACTGATACGCAACCGACCTACGGTTTTGGCGCGGTTTCGGGCCGGTACTTTTCCGGTCGAAATCTTCGCGCAGGATGCAAGTGTCTTCACTCAACCAGCCGTTTTGCACATGTTGATCGAAGCACGTTTGCTCGCCTTTGCTCCTAGAGAAGCGAAAGAAAAAATTCGCGAACTCAAGCGTGGCGGGATGAAAACGGAACCAGCATTCGCAAAGTGTTTCGAAATTGAGGGAGACCCCTACGAAGAGCTATTAAAAATTTCTCGCCAACCGGATCACGAAATTTTGATGATCACTCACCGTTTTCGCTTCAGCCTTCCTTGAGAGGGGCGACCGGTTTGGATCTCAAAAGTTACAAACTTCAGAAAAGTCGATTGGCGGCGTTAAGCGATCCTTACCGCGCGTTTTGTTACGCCTGCAGACAATCCGCTGTGACTTGTTTTTGTTCTGCGATTGCGCCGTTTGATCCGAAGATGAAATTTGTCATCTTGATTCATCCGATCGAGGCGCGGCGGAGAATCGCGACTGGTCGGATGTCTCATCTTTGCCTCAAGGATTCGCATCTCATCATCGGCGAAGACTTTAGCAAGAACGACGAGGTGGAACGGGTCCTAGCCCAGGGTGATCGAGAAGCATTGATTCTTTACCCAGGCCGCACGTCCATCAATCTTTCGGAGCTGACTCCCGAAATTCGCGATCTACGTTTTTCGCCTCAGAGAAACGGGCGACCACTCACCGTTTTCGTGATCGACGGAACTTGGGCCCACGCACGTCGGATGGTTCGATTGAGCACGAATCTGCACGCCTTAACCAGAATCTCTTTCGTGAGAGCAGAAGCTTCTCGCTTTCGCGTGCGTAAACAACCTAAGGAGGGTTGCTTCTCCACGATCGAAGCGATTCATCAGACTCTCGAACTCTTAGGACCCTCGCAAGGGTTTGACCCGGCTTTAGGCGAGCACCAAACACTCCTGCGAGCCTTTGATCTGATGGTCGAGCGGCAAATCGCTTATCGCGACGATCCTCCACCTAAAAGAGAGTCGGGGAAGAACCACCTACCTCGGGCTTGAATGTCGATTCTAGACTTCTGGTCGAATCGAGTTTCACAAAGAAACGTCCGACAACGATTCAATGTCAGTGCTCGTATTTTTCATTTTTGTAAGTACCGCTTTTGTTCTGCGCTCCCAAAGCGCGGAAGCGCAAGACGTGCGTCCGCAGAATGTGCAGCAAGCGAGACAAGAAGCTCCTGTCCAGCAAACGCAGCAACAATCGTCTCCGTACTCGATGGCGAATCAAACTCAGGCTCATACGCGAGCGATCGTTTATCCGCCCCCCACACCCGTGGGTGCAGCTCGCCACCTTCCTAAGACTTGGAATTCTTCGCAGCTCGTTCGTCCCCAAAGCCGTGATATTGGAATTCCGGTCCAGTCGTTAGCTGAAGGAATCCGTCTTCCCGAAGTTCAAAATTCACAGCGAATCATGGCCGCAGCCCCACTTGAGCTCGCCCATGGACCTAACTCGGCCGTTCGTCGCCGCATTCAAGCCATCAATGATTCCATCGGCGTTTGCGCCTGCGGGATCGATGCGGATTCGCGAGAAGCCGGCTACCGCCCCATCGGCAAAACTTCGATCAAAGATCTTCGGGGAAAGCGTTTCGCGATCAGTGTCGTGAATTATGAATATGCTCTCAAGATCTTCCACTACATGACGGCACAGGAGCAAATTCCGTTCGGCTTCCCGCAAGACGGTTGCTTTGCTCGCGCTCACGAAATGTCTTATCTCCTGGAGAAACAAGGCATCATCACCGGCAAGGTGATGGCGACCGGAGTTTTCCGGATTCAGAGTGATAAGACGGAAAAAGGCGCAGTCACTTGGGGTTTCCACGTGGCGCCGGTGATCGTAGTCGATGACGGTACGGGGCGCAGCGTATGGGTGATTGATCCGTCGCTGTTTACGGAACCTGTGCCGCTAGAGAGCTGGCTCGCGATCCTCACGAGCCACCCGAAAGCCAGTTTGAAAAACGCCTATCTGACTACTCGCTATGTTTATCACCCTTCGCGCAAGAACAAGGGAATCCGCACTTGGGACCCCGAAGATCGCGAAGCGGCCAAGAAACTCATGCGTGAGCACCGTCTTAAAATAAAGGCGTACGGAGATTAGCGAGTTTCGCCGCATTTCTGTTCAAGATGCCGGCTTCATTGTGTCGGCCATCACCCGTACGGTGCCCGTTGTAGACAATCGAAGGATTCGAGAACCGACGAATGCGCGGATAGCTACCGTATGCCATGATCGTACGGAAACGGCCTTGCGAATTCACAAAGCCATCAGAGTGATCGAGGCCCATGTTGTGGCCGAGCTCGTGCACGAAGGTGTATTGCCGGAAAGCCGATGTTTGCGTCACCGTGAAGGCCGAAGCATCACGCGAGTTGAAGTATCCAATCCCCGCCGTCGCGCGATTGGAGGCATAAGTTCCAACGAGACTGACTTGATCGGCACCGAGACGATCGCGTTCACGGTGAACCTCATCCCAGCGCCCATCACGAGTTCCTTTGAGAGACTCGAGATCGCGAAAGTAATTTCCCGTTTCATTCGTTTTCAGCTCCAAGATTCCGGCGAGACGGACTTTCAAATTGACGCCGCTGTCCGCGTAGGCGCGGTTGGCATCCGCAACGCCCATCTGAATTAAAGCTTCAATACCTGCTTTACCGCCCTGCTGAGATTTTGCGTTCGGCGTGTAAGCAACGAGGACATCAACGATCGGCGTAGCGAGCGGAGCTGCGGACTGCATCTCGAATCCACTTTCCATTTCCGCATCGCCTTCGTCGTGAGCTTCATCATGCGTTGTTTGCGTCTCGCAAGGAGCTTGTGCTTCAGGACTTACCGAACGCACGGCGTGAACGCCCTCACCTACGGAGCGAATTTCAAACTCCTCTTCTCCCCGGCTGATATTACCTGCGAGAACTCCTTGATTGAGAACGAGCGTCACGCTGCTTTCCGCATCGCCATCAATGCGACCCGTGAGGACGGTGTTTCCAGCGGCCGGAGTTTCGACTTCTTCGATAAGGATCGAGAGTGGAGCTTCTTCGAAAAGGTTGAGTTGGATCTTTGAATACGGTTGAGCTTGCGCAAGTGTTTGGAGTGCAGAGGCGTTCAAAGTCACGAAGCGCTCACGAAGAGCCATTGCGGATTGTTCGGTTTCTTCGGGGCTAAGTGCGGGAATAGCTTGAGCCGTGCTAAAGAGTTCGGTTGATTCGACGACTGAGTTTGAGTTGTTCTGGCTCGCAACTGGGCCGGCGGGAGCACAGGCCTGGAGAGAAAAAGAAAGCGCGAGCAAGACAGCGGATGAAAGGATTTGTGTAGTATTTGTTTCCATAGCTACACATCTGTATCCGCATTCTTAGGGGTGATTCTACCCAACGAAGCATTTTCCGGCCCAAGGTCTAGTACGACTTTCGTCTAGTTCACACTTTATTCCTTGGTGACAAAATTCGTTTACGGACTAATCGCCAGGTTTTTCGAGACATATTTGCACATATTGGCGGTTTAGATGGTTTCTTGAGCAGAATGTTTTTCTCGCACCGCATTGAAATTTGAACTCAACAGTTGGTCCTACTACTTCTTTCGCCTCCAGAATTTCGGTCCACTTCGTCGGTTCTTCTATTCGAAAGGTTTCAAATGCGTAGCCTCGGGATCATAGTGGCTTTTGGTCTTCTCTTCTCTTTTATCGTCCAAACGAAGGCCGAAGCTCTTGAGGGTGTAAGGGCCTTTAAACCCGTACTTGAGGGAACACTCTATCGTGGAGGCGGAGCCGGTGGAAAAAAGCCGCTGAGTTCTAAGGCGCTTCAGGCTCTCTGCGAAGAAGGATTTTCGTCGGCCATTTACCTCTACAGCACTGGTTTTAAAGGTGACGAAACTGTCGAGTGTAAAACGAAGTCGGGTTCGAACAACCGACTCAAGTACACGTCCATGTCTTTTCGCAGCGAACGAAAAGACATTCTCGAAAAGGTCTACGAAGTTGCGACAAACTCGAGCTTAGGTCCCATCTTCGTTCACTGCTGGAACGGCAAGCATGCCGCCGGCGAGATCTCAGCAATCGCCCTTAAGCAGTTCTGCGATTACAGCTCGGATGCGGCGGCGTCTTATTGGAAGAAGAACATCGATGACAATCCGAATGACTACACCTCGATATGGAAGAAGCACATCCCCGGATTCAAGCAGATCGACGATTTGAAAATCTCGAGTTCGATTCAAAAGGATCTCTGCCCTTGAGCTTGCGCCTCCGCCATCGGCCGAACTTCAAGGCCGATTGCGTGAACTTTGCTCGAGCTTATGGTAGGCTCCTCGCCACATGGAAAAGACGTCAGCAGATCTAGGGTCTCTACAAGACCCGACTCAGGAACTCGTGGATTCGCCGCTGAGCGCGATCGAACTCGCTCGCCGTGAAATCCTGACGCATGCGGGGCGCGACTTCGCATCGCAACGTCGTCGTCCATTTACCGTGGGGCAGCTTGAACGCCTAGTTGAAGCCGCGGCATTCCGCCTTGATCAGTCAATTGCAGAACGTGAGGTCGTCGACATCGCGGACCTTCAGTCTCGATGGAATACGATCGTGAGCGGATTTTACGAGACGGGTTTTGAAGGCTACACGGATGATGTGCCCGAACGCCCGCGGGTGGTTGCGGAACCACCTCATCCGTCTAAAGAGCTTGTTCCGTTCTTAAGAACGTTCTTCGTACCCGTTTTCATCAATAAATCGATTTTGTTTTTCTTTGGAGTTCAATACTCCCGTTACCCTGGACAAGGTTACGGGTACGGGCTCGTCTTCATGATTCTTTTCACGCTGAGCTCGTTCGTCTATTTCTGCTGGAAAGAGTCTGGAAAGCCCGAAAGCGTAAGCTAGATCTTACGCTGGTAAGAAGATCAAGTTCCGGAACGGCGGCGTTCACTGATCTCATCACTCTCTTGCGCGCGCGAAAGAGTTTCCGGGCGAAGATCGGGATTCAACTCTTGGTAGCGAAGAAACTTTTCGCGGCCGAGAAATTCTTTAGCCCAAGCTAAATGGTCATTGATGAGGATGCGTCGGCTTCCTTTTGCATTTTGCGCATCTGCCAACTTGAGATCGCGGCGGAGACGCTGATTCATTTGCAAAAGCTTCCACGCACGACCTTGGCTCAACTCAAGGTCTCCGATGAGGAAGGGCGGCTCATCGCTCGGATTCGCAAGCTCTTCATCGACTGAAGCAAAGGCTTCGCGAAGGTGCTCTTCGTAGCTGCGATCATCTTCGACCATCGCGGTAGCACGCTTCGTTGTCTTTTTCTTTTTCACGACTTCAGTAGAATCAAGCGCGAATTTTTGATCGACGTTGCTGTCTGATGCGGCCTGTTTTTCGGGGCGATCAAGTTCGGTACCGAAAGGGTCTGCAGTCGAAACATAGCCTTCTTCTGTGCTGGATTTCGTTACTTCCTTTACAACTTGTGCCGGCGTTTCCGTCTTGGCGCTTGCGGTTGCCTGAGCTTGAACTCCACCTACGGGCGAAGTTGTATCGTTTGCCCCCACCCCTGCTGGTTGTGACGAAGCGCTTGCGATGTTCTCTGTAGATGAAGCAGGAAGATCCGTTTGTTCAACCGATGATTGCTCCACCGATTCCGGCATCGAGGTAGGAGCAGTTACCGCGACAGCATCTTCGGGAGCTGCGACTTCGAGTCCCGACTGCGGAACGAAAGTCGTCTCACTTTCATCCGTCGAAACTTTGAACCACTCACGAACTGTGGGAATATCGCTGCCGATAACACTCACAAATGTGAGCGAGAGGCCTGATGCAAAGACGAGAGTCACTAGGCCGGTCTGGATAACCTTTGTTGCAAACTTTGAACGACCAGATGTGAACTTCATACTTAACTCCTCTAGATATCGGAATCTAGCCACCTAGATGTTCAAATGCGGGGCCAACGCTAACCCCGCGGAACTCTTGAAGGTGGATTTCTCTGAGCCGTCGAGCCGACACGACAGATCATGTGCAGATCGCCGTGTCTCGAACTGAGAACGGGTGCGATATGACTCAGACTTTCATCGCCCCTTCATTGAGAACACCCGATTTCGTCGGCGTCAAAAACATCGCCGCTTTTTCGCGACTCGTTTTGAAACGAATCAGCCCCTGTTTATCTACTTTGCGAATTTCATGGGTTCGACGTCTCAAGAAAGCACGACCTTCCGCCGATCTAGAATACATCGCTTCGTGGGATCCGATTCGGCTCTCAATGAGATAGGAGCGAAGTTTGCTTCATCTTTTGTTTGAGAATCAGCGAATCGATCGGATTAGGGGGACGTCTTGCGCAGTAATCAGAAGATCGCTCTCATTTTAGTAGGAACCGGACTCACTCTAGCGCTCGGGTTCAACAACTGCGGTCAGCCGCAGTTCGCGGCCGACGACGAATCCATCAAGAAAGCTCTTGATGCGGGCGGCGCGATCGTCATCAATGACAACGCTCCCTACACAAGTTCTCACGATGTTCTCCTGAGCATCGAGAACCGTAGCGCTACAGAGATGTACGTCACCAACGATCCGACGTGCAAGGAAGGCGGACACTGGGAGCCACTGGCTGCCTCTAAACCTTGGAAGCTCTTTGGCTCAAACGGCCAGGCGCAAGTTTACGTGAAATTCCGCGAAAGTCCTTCGGAAGACCTCACGAGCAGCTGTATCGACGATGCGATCACGCACGACGATCAACCTCCGAGCGTTGCCGTAACTCGCGGTCTTGCAACTTTCATCAATACAGCGGACGCTTCGATTGAGTTCAGTGCTTCCGACGCCGTCAGCGGAATCGAAAGTGTCTCTTGCCAAAATGAAGGCGGCACACCGGTTAGCTGCACAAGCCCTTCAAAACGCTCGGGCATGGCTGAAGGCGGTCACTCGATTCAGCTGATCGCAAAAGACAAAGCTGGTAACAAGTCGCTGCCCGTGCTCGTGAGTTTCACGGTCGACATGACTCGTCCCGTACTCTCTTTGAATTCGACGCCTTCGAAAATCACGAATCAAACTGCCGCGCAGTTTCAATTCTCCGCAACTGACGCAGTTGCCGGGATCGATCGTTACGAGTGCAAAGTAGGTGCAGGTGCGTACGCTCTCTGCGCTAGCCCCTTCTCTCGCACTTTCGCTGAAGGCGAGCAGATCGTAAGCTTCCGCGCCATCGACCGCGCAGGCAACGCTTCAAACGAAGTGAGTTACTCATGGAAAGTCGACCTCTCGGCTCCGACGGTTACGATCACAAAAGGTCCGCAACCCTTCAGCGCGGAAGCTCGCAGCTCCTTTGAATTCACCGGCAGCGATGACGGCCAACCTCTCGTTCGTTATGAGTGCGCTGTTGATGGCGGGGCCCTCGCCGCTTGTACATCGCCTTTCACCTCTAGCTCTTTGGGCCAAGGTGCCCACAGCTTCCAAGTCGTCGGTTTCGATAGTGCAGGAAATCGTTCCGCGCCCGCTCTCTACAGCTGGGTCATCGATATGACCGCTCCGTCAGTTATGATCACGCAAGCTCCCGCAGCGTTCTCGAACTCACTTAGCAGCTCGTTTGGATTCTCGGCTTCTGACTCGGGAAGCGGTATCGATCGCACTGAGTGTCAGATCGATGGATCAGGCTTTGCGGCTTGCAACTCGCCGAAGGCTTACGCGACACTTGCGGAAGGCCAACACAAGTTTGACGTCCGCTCGATCGATAAAGCGGGCAACGTCTCTGCGGTTGCCTCTCACAGCTGGCGCATCGACGTAACGAAGCCGCTCGTGCAAATCACGTCGGGTCCTGCCGAGTGGGTAAAAGTTCGTACGGCTGACTTCGGTTTCAGCGGCACTGACGCTGGCGGCATCGCGCGCTTCGAGTGTGCGGTTGACTCTACAACTTACGCGGTATGCGCATCGCCGAAATCCTACGCGAACCAGTCGGAGACGACGCACACATTCTTAGTGCGTGCAGTTGATAATGCTGGAAACGTTTCGGATTCCGTATCGCGCCAGTGGCGCGTCGATCTCACGGGTCCCGCGATCACGTTTGTAAAAGCTCCGGCCGCTTCGTTCGAAAGCATTGTTCCTGCGGTCGTCGAGTATTCAGTTGTAGACACTGGTATCGGCATCGCGAACATTACCTGCGGTTTGAACGGCAGCATGGCAGCATGCCCGGCTTCCGCCTCAGTCACGTTCTCGAACTTAGCGCCTGGTGATTACCGCTTTACGGTTGTAAGCCAAGATAAGCTTGGAAACCCTTCTTCGAACGAGATTTCTTGGAAAGTCACGAACACGATCGTGAACAAGACCCAAGCTGTTCGCGTAACGGAGAACAATCGCATCGACGTCCTCGTTGTCATCGACAACTCGGGCTCGATGGATACCGAGCAGGCCAACATGGCGATGCGCTTCGGGACTTTCCTCGACAAGCTCAATGGTCTCAACTGGCAAGTTGGTATCGTGACGACCGACGTTTCTTCGAACGCAGTTCTGAAGGACGGTCGCTTGATTCAGTACAAAGATCGTCCGGGTCAGTACGTCGTGACATCATTGATGGACCCCGCTGTTGCAAAAGCTGATTTCGCAGCAACTATTCAACGCGCGAAAAGCGAAGGTAGCGGCAACGAACAAGGGATCGCGGCAACTTACCGCGCAATCAAACGTTCGCAAGATCCGACGAAAGCGGAGAACGCTCCGAACGTAGGTCTCTTCCGCAGCGATGCGGCCCTTGCCGTCGTTGTGGTTACCGACGCCGATGAGACAAATCCTGCAGGGACTCAAGAACAAAACAAACCTGAGTCACTCGTCAACCTCGTGAAGACGACTTGGCCCGGTAAAGCGTTCTCGTACCACTCGATCATCGTGAAACCTGGCGACACCGCTTGCAAAGGCATTAACGGGAACGAAAACTTCGGTCAGCAGTACGCGAACCTCTCGGCATTGACAGGTGGAGTCGTGGGTAGCGTCTGCGCAACTGATTACGCAGCTCAGCTCGGCACCATCGGTCAAAGCTCGGTTGAGCTCGTTCGCTCGGTCAGCCTCGATTGCGCCCCCGTTGATAAAAACGGTGACGGCGTGAAAGACGTCGAAGTGACGCTCGCTAAAGGTGCGCCGGCTCCGAAGTTCACCATCGATGGCTCGAAAATCACTTTCGAGGCGAACTTGCCGGCTGGCGACCACTCGATCAAGTACGCTTGTATCCAATAATTTCTTAATTCAAATGATCTTGAGCGCCCCCGAAGTTTAACGGGGCGCTCCAGACCTCCTACCTAGACCTTCATCCCCGGCTGAAAAAACGAACTGGACTCCCGTCCCGTAATTAAGTCGGGTATGACTTGGGTCTATGAAACAATCGATTCAGCGCACTGACTTTGACCGTGTCATGGTTCCCAACTATAGCCCCGCCGCGTATATCCCCGTTAAGGGATCCGGCTCGCGTGTCTGGGATCAAAGCGGAAAAGAATATATCGATTTTGCTGCCGGCATCGCCGTGAGCTGCGTAGGGCACGCTCACCCGCACCTCATCCAAGCTCTAAATGATCAAGCTCAACGAATCTGGCATTTAAGCAACACGCTCACGAACGAGCAAGCGATTCGCCTTGCGCATCGATTGATCGAGTCGACGTTCGCGGAAAAAGTTTTCTTCGCGAACTCTGGAGCTGAAGCGAACGAAGCGGCGTTCAAACTCGCCCGTCGTTACGGAATCGAAAAGCACGGGCCGGAAAAAACCGAAATCATTGCGTTCAACAACGCTTTCCACGGTCGCACCTTCTTTACCGTCTGCGTGGGTGGGCAACCGAAATATTCCGATGGCTTCGGTCCTCGTCCCGGCGATATCACGCATGTCCCTTACAACGACATCAAAGCACTTGAAGCCAAAATGAGCGCGCGAACTTGCGCGGTGGTGATCGAGCCGGTTCAGGGAGAAGGCGGGATCACCCCCGCAAAAGCCGATTACTTGAAGCAAGTTCGTGAGCTTTGCGATAAGCACAAAGCTCTTCTCGTCTTTGACGAAATTCAAACCGGCATGGGCCGCTGCGGAAAGCTCTTTGCTTATCAGCATTACGGCGTCACTCCCGATATTCTCACGTCGGCTAAAGGGATCGGCGGAGGCTTTCCGCTTGGCGCGATGCTGACGACAGCCGAAGTTGCGGCTGCCCTTGCATTCGGAACTCACGGAAGCACATACGGCGGAAACCCACTTGCTTGTGCCGTCGGAAACGCGGTACTTGATCTTGTGAATAAACCAGAAGTTCTCGATGGCATTGTTCAGCGAGGCGAGTTCATCCGAAAGCGGATTACTGCACTCAATGAGAAGTTCCAACTCTTCTCCGAAGTGCGTGGCCTCGGTTTGATGCTTGGCTCGGCTCTTTCGGATAAGTACAAGGGCAAAGCTAAAGACATCATGAAACTCTGCGAAGAAGAAGGCCTCATGGTTCTCCAAGCGGGCCCTGATGTTGTTCGCATGGTGCCTTCTCTGATCATTCCACAAGCCGATCTCGAAGAAGGGTTGAAACGCTTCGAACGCGCGTTGGAAAGATTCACGAAATAACGAAGACTTCTCTGCTTTGATGGAGCCAGAATGGCTGATCCTATGTTCAAGGGAGGCAATGCCTCCCTTTCCGTTGATGAAATTCAAAATTGCATCAAGATTCTTGAAAGACTCGTCGGCGAAAGTTCGCGAATCGCTGAGCTTTCACACGAACAGCGTGTCGCCTTGATGGCAGCAGCGGGTCGACTCTCGCGCCCAGCGAAAGACGAGATTCGCAAACGCAACAAAGACATCGATCGCGAGCGTCGGAAGAAAATCGTGAGAGAAGACCGTCAAGCTCGTGCCACCACGGGAATTCGGGAAGCACGGCTCAACGCCGTGTTCGTAGCGCCGCTACAAATTGCGAGTGCAGAAACCAATCCCGCAGACGAGCGAATCTTAAAATCGCCTCGCAACTGCTATGTCTGCAAAGAGACCTTCTCGCGTCTTCACCACTTCTATGATTCCATGTGCCCGAAGTGCGCGGATTTCAATTATCAGAAACGTTTTCAAACGGCACCGTTACATGGGCGAGTCGCTTTGATCACGGGTTCGCGTCTGAAGATCGGTTATCATGCGACTTTGATGATGTTGCGAGCTGGCGCTCGTGTCATCGCAACGACCCGTTTTCCTGTGGATTCAGCGCTTCGCTTCTCGCGCGAGGAAGATTACGCGGATTGGGCCGATCGACTCGAAATTCATGGGCTCGATCTTCGTCACACACCAAGCGTGGAACTCTTTGCACGTTACATCGAACAGAATGTCGAACGGCTCGACATCCTCATCAATAACGCCGCACAAACCGTGCGACGCCCTCCGGGTTTTTATGCGCATTTGATGGAGAATGAAGCCAAAGCGTTCAACGATCTGCCGGTCGAAGCACGCGTCCTGCTGGCCTCACACGAAACGTGTAAAACTCAGCTCAACGCTCTCTGCGCGCAACCGCTGTCAAACGATTCGAACCTTCCCGTTGCGTGGCACGGGCAAGGCCCCGGTGTCGGAATTCGCGCTTCCGCAAAGCTCTCGCAAATTCCCTACTCCTACGACAACTCGCTTGCGGTAGAAGAAGTTTTCCCAAGTGGAAAACTGGATGCGGATCTTCAGCAGGTGGATCTTCGTCAGACAAATTCGTGGCGCTTGAAACTTGCGGATGTCCCGACGCCCGAAATGCTCGAAGTCCAACTCGTCAATTCGGTTGCTCCCTTTGTTCTTTGTAGCCGTTTGACGCCTCTCATGCGACGGGACAACACGGGCGAAAAGCACATCGTGAACGTGACCGCGATGGAAGGAAAGTTCTATCGTTTCACGAAGAGTGATCGTCACCCCCACACGAATATGGCAAAAGCCGCGCTGAACATGCTCACGCACACATCCGCCAGTGATCTCGCGAAAGATGGGATTTACATGAACGCGGTGGATACAGGATGGGTGACGGATGAAGATCCGGCCCAGCTCGCGCAGATGAAACAAGATGTGCATGATTTCCAGCCGCCGCTCGACATCGTCGACGGAGCGGCGCGAGTTTGTGATCCGTTCTTCGACGGCATTTTGACTGGTAAACACTGGTGCGGAAAATTCTTAAAAGATTATTTCCCCACGGATTGGTGAATCATGAACGAGACGCTTCGTGCCCTCCTAGTTGCAAGCTTTGAGGGCGACCAGCGTGCCCTCGAAATCGATCAGTTCAAAACAACAGCTAAGCGCGCCCTCCTAAATTCGACTGCGGATGAGCTTGCTAATATCTTTGTCCTTTCTTCGTTCCTTTCAGGTGTCTGTACTTCGCTTGATGAAAAAGCCTGGAATCTTCGGGAAACCGAAGGAGCCTTCACAAATTTTCTGGACGGGACGCTGACCCGCGAGCTTTCGCCGCTCGCATTTCTCGGAGACTCGCTTCGTCGAGAGCCCCGCAAACAGCTCAGCAAAAAAGCCAATCTCATAGCTTTAACGGTTAGCGAGATCGTGCGGATGCAGCCAGCGGATCCGCTTTTCCAAATGTTCATTCGCGCGACGATGAACGAAATGGATAAGCTCACCCGCTACGAATCTCGATATCAGACCGAGAGCGAGTGGTTTGCAAATTCGCTCTACCGTGCCTTTGATGAGATGGATCGCATCTTGGGCGTGGATTACGCTCACGACAAAAATATGAAAACGGATCTGAATATGAAAGAGAGGCTCTACGAAGGAGCCGGAATCGGAGTACAGACATCCTACATTTCGGTGCTCCTCGCTCTCGAGGCGATTCAACCTGCATCGGGCTCCTCCTTTATCGATCTCGGGTCAGGTTACGGCCGAGTTGGATTCGTGATCGGGCTCCTACGGCCGGACATGGATTTTATCGGTTACGAATACGTTGAGCACCGCGTGACGCACTCTCAAGCTTGTGCGGACCGCGCAGGCCTTTCAGAGAAAGTCCGCTTCATCACCCAAGACCTTTCAGCGCGTGACTTCGCGATTCCGGTCGCCGATGTCTATTACATGTATGACCCGTTTAGCCGTGAAACTTACGAACACGTTTTTGCGCAGCTCAAAAAAATTGGGCGCGAACGGGCCATCACAGTAGTTACGAAGGGTCGGGCTTCCGGCTGGTTCGCCGAAACGATTCGAGGAGAAAAATGGGCAACCGAACCCATGTGTGACGAAGGCACACTCGGGATCTTTAAATCTGCTTAATGCCTCGAAATGGCGCGCAGCATGCCTTGTGTCGCGCATTGCCTTGGCGCAAGCGCTGAAGGATAAACGAGCTTCAACCTACGAGGGCTGAAGTCATGATCGAAGTTTATTACTGGACAACTCCCAACGGACACAAGGTCACCCTCTTCTGCGAGGAAGCAGGAGTTCCCTACAAAATCATTCCCGTGAACATCAGCACGGGTGAACAATTCAAACCTGATTTTCTTGAGATCTCCCCGAACAACCGTGTCCCCGCAATGGTCGATACGGAGCCTAAAGGGGGCGGCGCACCTATTTCGGTTTTTGAATCGGGAGCAATTTTACTTTATCTCGCAGAAAAGACCGGCAAGTTTTTGCCGGCATCTCCTCGAGAACGGGCCGATGTTCAGCAGTGGCTCTTCTGGCAGATGGCGGGACTCGGTCCGATGGCGGGGCAAAATCACCACTTTGGTCTGTATGCGCCTGAGAAAATCCCTTACGCGATCGACCGTTATCGTAAAGAAACCAACCGTCTTTACGGCGTCCTCAACAAACGCTTAGCGAATCGCGAATTCATCGCGCACGAGTATTCGATTGCCGACATGGCTTGTTATCCATGGATTGTGCCGCACGAAAAGCAGGGCCAGAATCTGGCCGACTTTCCTCATCTTAAGAGATGGTTTGAATCTATCGCCGCAAGACCCGCGACGAAGGCGGCTTACGAAAAGGGAAAGGCAGTCAACTCGCAGCCGACGGTCAACGAAGAGGCTAGAAAGTTTTTGTTTAATCAAACCGCAGAGTCAATTGAGTCACTCGCAGCAAGTAAGAAATAAAAAGAGGCCCGGGAAAGCGCTTTACGAAGGCGCTCCAAAAAAGCGCCTAAAGAAATGGGCCTAAAAAAATGGGCCAGTAGCGGCCCTCGGTCCCTTATTTTTCGCGCAACCAAGTTTGGGTGCGACCTATCAGGCTGAAACCGATAAAGCCGCGAACTTCTAGTTTTTCGCCGTTATCGATCAGCTTCATTTTCGCTTTATAGGTCTTCCCGTTTTTAGGATCCATGATTTGGCCGCCGGCCCACTCGTTGGATCCTTTTTCCCGAAGACCCCAGACGATTTCTAAGCCTTTAATGGGCTTATCCTTCTTATCGCCGGGGCACTCCTTGCAGACGGGGTTGGCCTCGTCGGGGTTGATTAAGTCGGCGATACGGCCTTTAAACTCGTCGCCTTCTTTATAGATCTCAACGATCGACTTGGGCTTGCCCGTTTCGTCATCGATTGTTTTCCATTTTCCCGCCGGGCTTGGCGTTTGCGCCCAAGCTCCAAAAGACACCAACAGCATCGGAATTGTCAGAAGTGTTTTCATGGCCTCGATGGGAGCACGGAAAAAGCCCCGGAGGCAACGCGATTTCGAAGGTGATTTCTCGAAAACTGACTCACTTCGATACGAATCCGACCTCAGCTCGAATATAGCCCGTCGAACTTTTTTGCATGGGAGTTTTCTGACAACGCCTGCTCGACCAAAAGACGCATGTTAAGCCTGTCAGGAATTCGCACAGTGTCTGACCAGCAATCACCCAAAACCCGGCCTTGTGGTTGTGCACAGGGCTTGCAATCCTCATTAAACAACAGCCGGTAAGTTTCGCCGGATGAGTCCAGAAGGAGGCCCCATGCGCCAAACGACTACTCTCTCAATCCTCGGTTTCACAGTAGCCTTCCTGTCCCTCATCAGCTTCGAAACGAAAGCGGCTCCCGCAGAAAATCAAAACCAAGTGAGCGTTTGGGAGAAGGTCTGCAACCAAGGCGTCACGGCCGCATGCCGCAAAGCTGCTTTCGTCCTCGAAGAGCGAATGATCGAAGCCGACATCGCGGAAGAAGAAACAGCACTTCGCACTCGTCTTCTCGGCGTTTCGCGCCTCGGCTGCGATAAAGGCGACGTTGCTAGCTGCGCTCAGCTCTACTTCACAGATTCAACAACTGAGAATTTGAAGACCGCTAAAGAAACAGCTGAGAAAAGCTGCTCGAAAGGTAAGTCTGAGAGCTGCAAAATCTTGAACAAGATCAACGAGGCGGCCGAGAAGTCTGCGGAAATTACGGAAGCCGATCTTTCGACTTTCGAAAACTTCCTTGCTTCAAACCGTCGATAATTTCTATCGCCCCTAAATCGCCTCATCGGATGAGGCGAGCCCCATTTTCCAATCTCAACCTTCAGAACAACTTCATGTATAGGCTTCCTGCGCCTTTTGCTTCGGCAGCTCGGCAAGGACCGGCACGACTTGCTCGTGCTCCTTTGGCTTTTTGATTTCGCCTCGATCCGAGGAGAGAACCGTTACAACTTCCGTAAAGAGACTCGCGTTCGGCACCACGATTCGCTTGTTGTCGTCGCCTCTTAAAAGAGTCGCGCGCGCTTCGATGTCTTCGACGACACCTTCAAAGTCGCGGATTTTAATGCGATCGCCGATCGTGAAGGGCTCATTGATGAGGATCAAGAGACCCGCAAGGAAGTTCTGCAAAATATCGCGGAAGGCGAAACCAATTGCGACCGTTCCGATCCCGAAAAGCTCGATGATATTTTGCGCACGTATCGAAGGAAACACCACCGAAATCGCGATGAGAAAACCAACGAAAAGCACCAGGCCTTGAGCGAGCCGTCCCATGAGGATCATGATGTTGCGGTGGTTTCTCCGTCTCTGAATCGCTTGATGAACCAGCGCTCGACAACCTCGTGCGATGAAATAAAAAATCCCAAAGACAACCAGCGCTAAAAAAATGTTCGGCAATCGGGCGAGGGTCGCGTTGAGAATGGATTGAATTTGTTCAAGCGGGGCGCTCGTATCCAAAACCACTGCATTCCCTGCTGCGTTCGTTGTCGTTGTTACTGCATCCATCGAGATTTATCCTTCCCGCAGAGGTCTAAACTGCGCGTCGGAAGGAAGTTGAACCATGAGCCAAGGCGCCTCAAGGTAAAACTCAGACTCGTTTAAAAAGAGAAAACACTTCTCGCGCATTTGTGCAGAAAAAATTGACCCTCATGCGGAACTCAGACTGAATGAGAAAAACGGGAGAACAAAATCTATGATCCAAACCAAACGTACTCTTGGAACCATCGCCACGTTGATTGTCACCCTACTTTCAATTCCATTGATCGCATCGGCGGTTCCTCATAATCCCAGTACCTGTAGCCAATTTCGTAATAGCTCAAATTCCTGTTTTATGGACTACGACGGTTCCATCCGGGGCTACTGCGAGGTCTGTCGTGAAGGCGCATCTTGCTTCATGGGTCTTGAAGGAACCGAGCAGGCGGCGTGCGAAGCGTACCGTGAAGATGAGTCGTGCTTCATGGCTTTTGATGGAAGCGACCGCGGATGGTGCAAAGTCCTCAAAGAGAGCGCCTCTTGCGATCAAGCCCTGGAAGGGATTGATCGAGATAACTGCGAACGAGGCTTCTTCCCTTTACGCCACCGCGAATGGATCTTCTTCTGGCGAAATTGATTAATCCTTTCCTTTCTTCAATCCGGTAACGATTTGCGGCGCATCCGACGTCGTTACCGCATTGAACGCGATTTAATGCGCTCCTCTTTCGGGTCATGCGTGTGTCTAGATCTTGCACAACTCCCAAAACGGAAATTGGTCGGCCCGCATCTTTTGGCCAATTTCATATGGGAGGAACCCGATGATCGAACAACGCTTACTCACTTACGTCATTGCTTCGACCGTCCTGACGTTTGCGATCGGCGCATGCGCTCCGGCTTCGCGCACCACTCCGACGCCGTTGCCAACGGGAACCCAAGAAGACGCGCCTAACTTGCCAGAAGCGCATGGCTCCATCGACTTCCAACCGGAGTTTAAACGCCCAGCGCCGCGCGTGAACACTCAAGCTCGCGAGGAAGAACCTGTAGTGATCGACACTACGGAAGTTCCCGTCTCGAAACGCCACCCGCTCTGCCAAGACGCCTACGATAAGAAACCAATGCTAAAGGGCGTGAATTGCCCGCAGTGTAATCGCGGTGATTTCACGCAGCCTGAACCCAAACGTGTGAAACTCGATCTTCTTTTCGTCGCGGATAGCTCTCCTTCGCTCGAAACCGAACGTACAGCGATCGGTAAAGGTGTTCGTCAATTCGTCAACGCGCTATCATCCGACACGGACTACCGAATCGGAGTCATCGCTGCCCATAGTGATGTCACCTATGACGCTTCGAAAAACTCAACGGGCCTGGCAGGCCAACTGCTCGTGGCGGGTAGCGAACCTGCGGTTCTAAAAAAATCGGATTTCAAAGATTGGTCGGAGTTGAGCAAACATCTAACGCGGAAGCTGACAAAAATTAAGTCTGACGCCGCTTCGGATGGTGGAGAGCTGGGACTCTTTTCGCTCGATAAGGCAATCTCGCAACCGCTCTTGAATCAAAACCAAAAACTCGGATTTTTCCGCCCCGACGCGGCTCTTGCGATCATCTTCATCTCGGATGAAAACGATATCTGCTCTTACAACGTGAATTATCCGGCCGGTGTCGAGCCCAAGAAGAACGTCAATATGTTTGGAAAATCGGGCCTAACGGTCGAAGAAAAGGCTAATCAAGTCTATTGCCGAGATGCTCAAGGCAACCCGACGGTCACTTCACGCTCGGTTTTCGAAAAACTTCGTAACCTTAAGAAAATCGCAAACAGCCAAAAAGAAGAAGCCATGCCTCTTCTCGTCTCGGGAATTCTGTACACCGAAGAAAGCACGGTTCCAACGACACCAGCGGCTGACGAGAAATTCCCTGAGTACTTCTCGGAGAACGAAGTTGGTTACGGTTACTTGGATCTCATCCGTGACAACCAGGGAGTTGCCGTCGATATTTCGAAAGGAAATTTCAACGATGGCCTTCGTCAAATCGGTGAAGCTGCGGCCCTCAAACTCGAAGTCAAATCAGAGTTCAAACTCGGTAAAGGATCAAGTGTCGATCCGAACAGCATTTGCGTTTTGGTCGACGGCCAAGAAGTCGAACCTGTAGCTGACTTCACGACGAAGATTAACGGTCTCAGCTATGTCTTTGTTCCGGGTCTGCGAGAACTCCACTTGCGCGGCATTGGTCCTCGAAATGGCAAAGGCGAAGCATCGAAAGTCGACGTCTTTTACTGCGAGCCGCCTTCGGTCATTCATTATGATCCGGAGTTGTACTTTCCAGAAGATGTTCCCACCCCTGGTCAGCACTACCGGAACATCCCGATTCCTTCTGGTTGCAAAAAACTGAAAGCACGAATCAACGCTGGAGCTTTTGACCAACAGTAAGCTTGAAAGAGTAAGTTTGGACTGCAAACACTCTGTCTAAATAATTTCGCATTAGAACTATTCGTGTGATCGAATTTCGATCGATCCCGACGCGGAAGCTTCCTCAAACAGGGCTTCCGCATTTTTTTTGCGGATGACGATCTCAACCGACGTGGATCCTTCCAAACCAAGTCCAGAAATTGTTGAGAATTATTTTAGGCCGCTTTTAGACATTTAGATAATCTCGGTCAAACCGAAGACTTCTTGATTGATTCGGACAAATTTGACGCCTAAAGAAGAAAGTTCGGCTGCCCTGAAGTAATATTTCTCATCCACGCGGGTTCTTCTGCCCGTTGAAAGCGATCGCCGTTTTCAAAGTGGTTCCCCTATTCAGGAGCGCAGGGAGCAGCAACAACATGGTCAGACAAAAACTGGAAGATCATCCGTACATCGTCGCGATCCTCTTGAGCGCGGTTGCGATCATGATTCATTCTTCGGCATTGCAGCTTCTCGGTTTACAGACTCCTTACGTGGTTTTCTTCGGGGCAATCGTAGCTGCTTGTTGGTTGGGCGGTGCGGGCCCCGGCGTGCTTGCCACCGGAATAGCGCTGATCGCGGCTGACACCCTCCTTGTAGAACCCGGCGTCCCCTTCGGCGAAAAGAGTTCGGCAAGTCTCGTGAGCCTCGCCGCTTTTGGTGCGATGGGCTTACTCATCTGCGGCCTCTCCCATCTGACCCAAAAACGTCGCGAAGAGCTTGAGCGCGCCCTAGAGATCAGTGAAACCGCCCGCGAACGCGCTGAGGAGTCTAATTCTCTCAAGCGCAATTTCATCGCGAACATGAGTCACGAAATTCGCGCACCCCTTTCGGCAGTTCTCGGTTATTCCGAACTCCTCGCTAAGGAGAACCTCTCACCCGAAGAAAAAGGTTCGTATTGGGAGCGACTGAAACTCAACGCAGCTTCGCTCACTCATCTCGTTACCGATTTGCTCGATGTCACCGAAATCGATTCGGCTTACTTTGTGGCAAATCGCAAGCGCATGGTTCTCTCGGATTTTATCCAGTCGGCTTACTCCACTTTCAAACCTATGGCCGAGGAGCGCGGGCTCAAATTTCAAGTTCAGCTTCGAGGCTCAATTCCCGCCTATGTCGAGTCGGATCCCGAACAGCTGATGCAAATACTTCGACAAGTCGTAGGGAACGCGATCCGGTTCTCCGAAGAAGGTTTGGTGAAACTCACCGTCACGGCTTCGCGCACAACGCAGGGACGGAGAGAAATCGCACTCCTCGTCGGCGACCAGGGACCCGGCATTCCGTCGGAGCTTCGCAAACGAATCTTCAAACCGTTTACGCGTGAAGAAGCGTCCGCGACAAAAACCCATAGCGGCACGGGCCTTGGGCTTACGATCGCTCGCAAACTCGCACGTGGACTCGGCGGCGACGTGAAGCTCGCGAAAAGCAGCCGGCGCGGCACCACCTTCTTGATCACTTTTGACGGCGGCGCGGTCGATCAGGCTCACGAGCTTCTCGATCAGCTTGCGCTCTTTTCACCGTCTCCCACTATTTCACCAGATGATCCGCACGCACTTGAGAATATTCGCGTTTTGGTTGTCGACGACTCGCCCGATGCGGCACTGCTCGTGAGCCGGATGCTGAAAGTCGTCGGTGCCGAAGTCGATACGGCAAATCGTGGACAGCAAGGTGTGGAAAAGGCAATGAGCGGACGTTTTGACGTCGTGCTCATGGATATTCAAATGCCCGAAATGGACGGCAACGAAGCGATTCGAAAACTTCGAGCCGAAGGGTTCACGAAGCCGATTATCGCACTCTCTGCTCACGCGATGAAAGAGGACCAAGAAGAAACAGAAAGAGCAGGAGCCGACGAGTATTTAACTAAACCTGTTAGCCGTCGAGCGCTGCTCGAAATGGTCGGCCGTTACGCGTGCCTACAACCCCACCGCGTCCCGCGTGGATTTGGGCCTGTTCAGCTCCAACCAGCCCATTAAGCTGAACCAGGAAGTTACCAAAAAAACTGACCGTCGATCAATGACAGCGAGTTGAGAATCGGGGCCGCGGCCCCTCGATCCGCTTGCTTATTTCTTCGGCGGATGCCAAGCCATGAGCCTTCCGAAAACGCTCAGAAACATTACGAGGAGGATCTCATGTTGCAGTTTGTTTCCACAAAGGCCTTGGTTGCTCTGTTTGCTGTCATCTCGTTTGCCGCTCATGCGAACGCGAGCTTCTACGAATGCCGCATGATGCTCATCACAAACACGGCGGATCCGGTCGAACAAAGCTTCAAGACTAAGCTTTCGAACGAAGGATCACACGGTGGGACGGCGAAAGAATTCAATCTGGGGAACAACGTGATTACCGTCTCGGCCGACAGCAAGTGGATGACGATCAATTGGATGCGGGGTGAACAAACTGTTGCGGCGGGGATCTTCGCTGAGCAAAACCCAGTTCTCGGATCGCGCGCGTTCATCCTCTACAACCCTGCCGATTTTAGCGAGCAAGTGAGTTTGACCTGCGACCCTGAGTAAGTGATCAGGCAGCGGCTTTGGTGCCAGAGTCTTTTTCGAAGATCTTGAGGTAATCCTTAGGATTCACCTCAAGCTCCATAGCCGAACCACACTCGTCACAAGGACGAAGCAGAATCGTGCTTGAGCCACCTTGAAGGATGCGGCGCAGGCGAGGATCAGCGGCCTCGAACGTTTGCTGATGTTCGGCCGAACAAGATGTGCACGCGTAAGGCAGCAGGACGGAGCGAACCCTCGCATTTGCAGGAAAGAACTTCCGCACTACAAGAAGCTGCTGCACAAGAAGCGGTGAGCAAGACTCAAGCTGCAGCGTCGCGCTCGGATAAGCCTTTTCGAGATCCCAAAGCCACTTCATCCAAAGTCTGACGCCCCATGAATTCAGGCGTGTCACTTGCGACAGCTCTACAACGATCCGACGTGGATCACCCTCGGGGAAAGGTGGAAAGACACTTTCTTCCGTAATTGATCCGCGCATGACGAGCCTGAGCCCCTCGAAGATAGTGCTGACTTCAATTTTGAAATCTTCTGCGCGTGACATTGAAAATCCCCGTAACCGACGGCCTTTTGTCAGAACTCTTAATTAATTATCGGGGTCGGCTGCCCAATCCGTGAGGGCCGACCCCGTCTAGACTTTGCGATCTCACGGCAAGGTCCAGTCTGTCTCTCACGACTCTCCTACAAAATGAGCAAACCACGAGCCGGGTCCTTGACGACTAAATTGCAGACAAGTGTCTAACTCATCCGCGCGCGCCTAGAACTTTGACAGCCTAAAAGCGTTATATTTGTTTTCGGCGCTTTGACTCATTCGAAGATGCCGTGTCGAAATGAGATGTTGATAGCGTGAGCAACGAAGTCTCCCTATACTTGCCTGCATCATGGAACTCATCCTCATCATCATCTTCCTTTTGATTCTCACGGTGTTTAGTCGACCAAAGGCTTCAAAGAATCTTCGTCTCGACGAAGTCCCCTCGATCCGCTACGTGATGGAGTCCGAATCAAATCATCTTCGCACCTTCTTTGACGGTGATGTTCGTGTCGCCCGCTTAGGGGCAACCGAAAGCGGCGGAACAAAAGCGTTCTTAGTTCATCTCGCCGATCAGTCTTTTGCGGTGGCGAGTCCGCGTCGAGTCGATTTCGGCCGATTGCTAGCGACCGAGGAGCCGGGTCGCGGTTTTGTGATCCACGCGCCAGAACAGAATTCGAGCGAGGTCATCAGAATCCATTTCGAGAGTCCGCGGCCGCGAATCGTTTCTCGCGAGTTCTCGCGATGACTCTCAAAGAGTCGCTCGCGCGCGAGCCGTTCACGTTAGCTCTGTCTTCCGGATTTTTTGGATTCTTCGCTCATTGCGGCGTCATGATGGCGCTCGATGATGAGGACCTTAAACCTGAAAAAATCACGGGCTCAAGTGCAGGTGCGATCGTTGCGGCCGCGTGGAGCCACGGGGTGCTGGCGCAAGAACTTAAGCTTGTTCTCAAAGAGTTGCGTAAGGCTGATTTTTGGGATCCAGGCCTTGGAGCAGGGCTACTTCGCGGAGAAAAGCTCGAAGCACTCTTGCGCGAGGTTTTAAAAGGCCGACCCCAGACGACGCCCATTGCGATTTCCGTGTTCGATATTTTCTCGCGCAAGACGATGAGTTTCAGTGAAGGAGATATCCCAAAATTTGTTCGTGCATCGGTTGCGGTGCCTTTGATGTTTCATCCCGTGCGGCTTGGACGACGACTTTATTGGGACGGCGGCATTCTCGACAAAATGGCGCTGAACAGCGTCGGGCCCGAGGACCGAACTCTTGTTCATTATCTTCCGGGCCAAGGTCTTCACTCAGTCTACGAGAGAGCCCGAGACGTTCGAGCGCTAACGCCGCGACAGACGATGCTTGCGATCGACGACTTACCAAGGGTCGGACCAAACGCGCTCGATCGAGGTTTGTATGCGATAGAGCACGCCTACGAAAAGACGCGGAAAGCTCTCGACTGCGATGTTTAATCTTTCGCCCGCTCATACTGAATTGGCCACGCGAGATCGACTCCTAATCGCTTCGCCGCATGGAGCGGCCAGTAAGGATCACGGAGTAGCTCGCGCGCAAGCAAAACGGCGTCAGCCTCGCCCTCGGCGAGAATTTTTTCGGCTTGCTCGGGCTTCGTGATCAACCCGACCGCACCGACCAGCATTCCCGTTTTTTTCCGAATCTCCGCGGCCATCGGAACTTGGTACCCAGGGCCCACCGGAATTTTTGCGGATGGGACCACGCCGCCCGTCGAACAATCAATGAATTCAATGCCGATGGATTTAAGAGCCGTGCAAAGCACAACGCTGCTCTCGACATCCCACCCGCCTTCGACCCAGTCAGTTGCGGAAATTCGAACGAGAACTGGCCACGATGCGGGCCAGAGCTTTCGCACCGCTTCTGCGACTCGCAAAGGCAAGCGCATGCGATTTTCGAGTGAACCTCCGTAAGCATCCCGCCGCTGATTGGCGAGGGGTGATAAAAACTCATGAAGTAGATAGCCGTGCGCCATGTGAAGCTCGGCGACTTGAAATCCTGCCGCGAGCGCATTTTTAGCTGCGGTCGCAAATTGCTCAACACAGCGATCGATGTCTTCAAGAGTCATTTCGCGCGGCACCCACGATCCTTCTGAAAAGGCTAAAGCCGACGGCGCCACTGGCTGCCAGCCACCTTCGCTGGCTTCCACCTTCCGGCCCTTCACTCCGGGCGGAGGTGTTGAAGCTTTGCGTCCCGCATGCGCGAGCTGAACGCCCGGAACTGAGCCGTGCTCAAGTATGAACTTCGTGATGGGTTTGAAAGCTTCAACTTGCGCTTGTGACCACAAGCCCGTATCGGCAGGACTGATTCGTGCTTCCGGCGAAACGCCGGTTGCTTCGGCAATCACGAGCGAAGAGCCACCGACGGCACGACTGCCTAAATGAACGAAGTGCCAAGAGTTCGGCACGCCGTTGACAGCCGAGTATTGACACATCGGCGAGACGAAAATTCTATTTTTGAATTGGAGCTCACGAATTTTTAAAGGCGAAAAGAGAAGACTCATGGACGGATCTTCTCTTCACGCCTTAGTTTCAATCAAGTCATTTCAAGGTAGAAGCGAAGCGTCTGCCTGGCAGGTACTCACGCACTCTTCTTTTGCGATCTTGATAGGTGTATCACGACACTCCGCTGTTCCTAAGTGACGCACCAAACTTGCGGACGAAGATTTCGTCGTGATCGTAGTACCCCGAACTTTCGCGAGACATGCGTTCACTGCGTGTTGAATCATCGCCGTCTGCATGCTGCCTTTTTCTTTCAGGTACTCGTTCGCGCGGATCCGGTCGATCCCAATGGCGCCTTTAGTGGGACTGCTTTGCAAAATTTTGAAGTCGAATCGCGAAACGCTGATGTTGGCAGCTTTGCAATCCGCTTCCGTCTTCAGCGCTTTGATGCCGAAGGGGTCAGCTCCAACGCTTTCGATCAAAATGATGTGACCACTCGACGCCAGGATATCACCAGGTACAAGATTCGTAGCCGATTTGAATTTTGCGTGAGCAAAGCAATTCAATCCGCTCGACTCGATGTTCTGATATGAGCGCGCCGGAACTCCGTGCACCGTTACGGCTTTTAATTTACCTGTTTTCTTGATCTTCAAGCCAGCTGTCGCGAGCGATGCATAAACGTAACCTGAGCAATCGATTCCGAGTTCTGTCGTACCGGATCCTGCATCTTTAAAGAAGTCGAAGATCGCGTTTTCACTCGTGCCCGTATAGGGTTTTCCTCCGAAATCGTAGATCATAGGTTTTTTCAAGACATCGAAACAACCTGAGCCGGGCTTTTTATAGTTTGCCAGATACGGATGCGATTTGATCAGAGAAGCGAGATTCGTGATCTTTCGCTTTTTCCCGCCTTGATCGTGATCACCGACAACCGTGATGCCTTTGATATCTGGAGTCGCCGACGAAAGCGCAGCCTGCACACCGGCTTCACAGCTTTGATACGCGGTTGCGATGGCTTTCAATCCACCGTACACGGCAGGATGACGAGTCTGTTTCCACTTCTCGAAAAGGGTTGTGCCCTGAGGACTAAGATCGCCGTTTTCCGACACTTCAGGAGCCGGCTCTGTTGGCGAAACGGTCGCGGGGGGACACGCGGCTAAGTTTTGCACCTGCCCCGTAATGCGTTCGACTTCCGCGAACTTCGCGCGGATCTTATCTTGGAGTGCGTTTGTTTCCGGTGTCATACGATCGCCGACTTCGAGACCCGTGAGAGTTTCGAGAATTTTTTGATGATCTTGCCGATCGATCTTCAGGGTTGCGAGCGTTTCTTCCGTCACCGTTTCGTAGAGATCAGCAACGGTTTCGGCTACGAGGTTACGATCTGTTTGACTCAGGTTCGCCAGACGCCCTTTCATGAAAGACCCGACGAAGGCCGACTTCATCTCATTTCGAGACGCAAGCTTTTCTTTCTTCAGCGAGAAGTCGTGGATCCCATCCCAGAACTCATCTTCAAAGTTCTGCTGGCAACCCACGGTCTCCGTCGCACGATTTGCGAGAGAGACTGAAGTTGGACTCAGGCCCGGACCGCAGGCGCTTAACGCCTGGATCGCGACGAGCGATCCTACAAGCGCGCGAACGAGCGTTGATGAACGGAGAGACTTTCTTGATTTTGTCTTCTGTGTTTTCATGCGAATTACCGTTTCGGCAATCGCGCACGCTTCGCGAGATCCCCTCGCAAGAACCGGACTTCTTTTAGACGAACGACTCCCCCAGAAACGCGAAAAACGCCCTCTAGAGGCGTTTTCCGCGGCTTTTACTTATACCGACCATTAATCAACTAGGGTCGCGTTTTGGCACTGGACCAGCATATGACGATGACTCACGTCAATTACTGGCAAATGCCAACGCGGTTGATGTAGATGTTTGCGCAGAGAGCACGTGTGAGCGCGAGATCGCTACGAGAGTAACGCTGATTGCCCATGAAGTTTGATTCCGAGACTAGGATATCTCCATTCGGAAAAAACGCCGATACAGTTGCTTGGTTGTTGCGCGAAGTGATCACTTGATCGCCTGCGCAGTAGAGAGCGGTGCACCCGAAAGCCGCGGCAACGTTTTCAGGAGCAAGCCGCTGCGTGCCCATGAAGTTCGATTCTGCGACTACGATATCGCCGTTAGCGAAGAAGCCGATGATCTTCGCTGAGTTTGCCCGGTGCGTGTAAACTTCATCACCTACGCAGAGAGCGCCGTTACAACCGTTGCGAACCGCGAGTTCATTTAATGAATATTGTTGAGTTCCCATGAAGTTGTCTTCGGAGACGACAAGCTTTTTGGTATTCGGGAAGAATCCGGTCACTTTCGCCGTGTTCATGCGTGATGTGATCACGTCAGAACCGATGCGAATCGATCCGTTTTCCATTTTCACGAATGGTCGAGCGATCGTCACGACACCGACCTTTACCGAAATCGCGTTGCCGGCAAGTTGCATCTCGTTTGAATCAACGTCGATGTCGATTTCGATGTGAACTTGGGCATGAGCTGGCTTAACGCTTGCTACGACGGTTACAACTGCGATCAAAGCCGCAAGGGTCGATTTCAAATTGATCACTTGATCCTCCTGGATCTTCATAGAATTGATGTTCGTTTTTCGATGACGAGGGTCGATTGAGCAAACTCCGTACCTCTCTCAACCCCTTTCAATCCCCGTAATCCCCTTCTGTCTCGGATCGTTCGTGTCGAAGGTGTGAGCATCGCAAGTAAATATTCCAAATTCAGCCTTCTCTCCGAGAACGCAGACTCTCGGCAAAACAAATCGGGTTTACATTTCCCGCTGAAGGTTGCTCCGCATCCGGAGTCGTCACCGAAATTCGATAAAGCCGCTTTTGCGACCACCGACTCTAGGACCCCAAACGGTTCCATTAGGTATTCACTTACCGAAGTCCCGGTTTTTTCGCGCCATTGCTTTGATTGCTTGGAATCAGGTGGACTCTCTGGGGTAGACTGAAGCCGAGGAGTCTCTGCATGATCAAATTCTCGAATCTCTTCAAAGATAAACGCCACCCTGACAGCTGGGAGACCCACGAAATTGTTGAGGGCAAGCTTTATCGGTACGTCGATACGGGCATAGGCCTTCCTTTAATTGAGATTCTCGAGAGTCAATTGCCGCGCCTAGAGGGGTACGATTTTTATGAGCCCTATTGGGTCGTTGCGCAGGATCCCACCTACTTTGCCATATACGATCGCGAAGACCAGCTGATCTACAGCCCACTTGGTTTCGCAAAGACCTACTCGCTGCCAGATCTTGTGCGTGCGGAAGGCTATGCCTCTGTTTCTGACTTCCGAGCGAAGCACATGAACCCCGAGCATGGCCAATTGACGGATCTCGATATTTGGGTACGCTTGGCACTGCCCGCGAAGGTTTATCTCCCGTCGCTAAAACGCAAATAGTCGCGCAGTCTTAAGCTTTCGTTAGACCGTCCGTTTCGCATCTACGAGCGTCTACTTTATTGACAGTGAAACGTCGTTAAACAGCTTTAGAGCTGGTCACGAGGTTGCAACCTTATTTCAGAGGTTCATTGCAAGGAGTGCTCGCGATGAAGAAGCTCACTTGGTTACTGACGGTGGTTTTGTGCGGAGGCGTACTCTTTGCGGATCTGGCTCGCGCGAATGCCCAGCCGCAAGCGTCGGCTCAGCCGATCGGCGCTTTCGATGACGAAGATCAAGAAGATCTCGATGATCGATTTGGCTCCGAGCCTTGTGCAAATAAAGCGAGCCAAAGAGTCAGCCGCTTCACATATTACGTAACACCAAAATTTTTCGGCACCCTCAAAAGTCGAGAACTAAGGCAATGTCAGTTTCAAGGAACCTGCATTTACGTCAACGGCGCTGGACTCGAGATGGTGCGCAACTCTGCAGGTAAAACGTTCCCTCTCAATGAAGCCGCCTGTCCCTACGGTCGCGCTAGCAATGGCGAGTGCGTTGAGCCTTGCAAGCACGTCGCGGCGTCCCTGCACGTTCCGGCTGGCTCCGTAATTTATATACCTGCTTTAAAAGGCCGTACCTGCCAAGGTCGTCCACACAATGGCTACGTCATCGCTTCGGATCGTGGAGCCGGGGTGAAACGCGAAGGTCACTTCGATTTTTATGCGGGCACCTGCACAAAATTCGCGCGCGGCCAGTGCGTTTCGAATCCGTCCTACCAGAAGCTCACTACGGGAATGAAAAACAAAAACTATTGCATCGTCGAAGGTCCAAACGGGAGCGAACCCTCGTCTCAACCGTCGCAGACTCTTTCGAAAAACTCACGTCGGGGTCGCACGGCCCGCTAACTCATTTCTCAACGAGAAGTTGAAAGCTTAGGTTCACTCGAAGGATGAGTTTGCCGGATGAACAAAGGCCCACAACTTTTTCATCTGCGGATAACAGCCTCACTCCCAATCTCAACTACAAATACAGATGAGGAGGATAAGGATGTCCATCACGTCTGAACAAAACAACAGCTCGAATGTAACGAACGATCCGCTTGATGCGGCTAATGATCCAAATTCACGCCCGGATCCGGTGATCCAAACCTTGATTGACGGAAGCCAAGTCACGGTCGACCCCAGTCAGTATGAAATTTCATCCGTAGAAGGTGAGATTGTGCCCGGCTCAGTAACGGACTCTGGCCTCCAAATCAATCGTGAAGATAATACGGCCGCTGAAGAAGATTTGGCGTCTGATTTCGCGACCGATGGTCACGATCTCGATGTTGAATCCTTACGTGGTCACGAGCCGACACGTCATTGAACGCTCTTACCAGCGCGAGTAAAGAATGCCTGATGACGAGGCGGACTCAAACCCAGCAAGATTTGCGATTCGCTCCAGGAGGGCTTCTTCAGATTGAGTTTTCTTTCCATGCGGATTGAGGGAGAGCGTGCTGAGCTGCGCTCTCCCATCGATCATTTCCGGGTCGTACTGCCACCCGCCGCGGGAGCAATCCCATACCCAAACATCGTTGAGAAGAGTCGATAGCGAAGCGCCTTCAACTCGAGGAGGAGCGCGTTTACCCGTGCGCGCATTTTTCGAGGAAACGATTCGTCCATCACCGAAACGTTTCACCGTCTCTGCGGAACGCGGCATTTCGAGCGGAACAAAAGATGAACGTTGCGCATCTTTGACGTACCAGAGGACGGTTCGGTGGATGTCGGCTCGGTCTCCGGCTCCCCTCTCGCACCAAACAATCTCGTTGCGCAGGCTTTTTTCGTTAGTAAAAACCCGATCAGCTAGCGGTTTGAGCACGTAGGAAAGATCCCAATCCGCGATCAAGAAAAGCGATCCATTTTCCGAGAGGGCTTCGTGGGCTTCGCGCAATTGGCGTTCGGCACCTTCGTGCGAAGACACGGTCGCGACCACCAACTCAAACTTTTCGGAAGCGTCGACCAGCATCATTCTAGCTCCATGACAAGTTGTTGCGAGGCAGGAATCGCGAGACGAAGACGATTCTCGGTAATGCGACAAGCTTCGAGTGAAGTATCAAAACCGGTGACGGTTCGGCCTTGCTCTAACGCCGCGACGAGTGCCGATCCACTCCCCATCATCGGATCGAGGACAGTTGCAATACGGTGGTAGCGCTCAAAAAAGCGGAAGAGCCTTTTGTAAAGCTCCATGGGTTTTTGTCCGGAAAGGCCTACTCGCTCCGCGGAGGATGGCCCCACGAGCGGCTGCGCTAAAAGGTGACGCTTGGGGTAGTAATGGGGATTAGCGGAATAAACAAGAATTGTATCGCGGTGATTTTGCAGAGCTTTCGTTTTTACCGCGCGCTGGCGGTAACACCAGATAACATCGCCTTTGAACGGCAAGCCGAAAACATCAAGAATGGATTTGTAGGCGTGCGCTCGTTCAACATCGGCATGCAGGAGAAGAAATCCTTCTTCGGTGAGATGAGGGAGCAAACTTGAAACTCGTACGGCAAGCTCTTCGCTACTGATGGACGCTTCGGGCTCGAGATAAATCAGGTCAAAGAGTGACTCTGGCTCGACGGCGTTTATCTCCAAGCAGTCCGCATGGTGGATGCGATAGGATTCGTTCGTGTCTCTCATCTTGGCCCCCGGGTGAACTCGACCCTATTTAATAGTGGAGGAAAACTGGCAAAGAGTTGAGTCCAGGTACTCTCTCTCGCTTCGAATCAAGACCTCAATCTCTGGACAATGTCGAACGAACGCGGGCAAACTTTCAACCGAGACGATGAAAAACTACGCGGTCTTCCTCATCATCATTGCTGCTGCCGTTTGGTTCTGGCTCCGACCTGAATCAAAGGAATCCGTCGCGGATCGAACAGGCGCGATCTCAACAGTTGATGCAACGCCAGCAGAGCTGACGGTTGCGCCATCTCCTCAAGTGGTGCCTACTCCCTCACCTGCTGCATCGATGATCAACGAGGCAAACCCCGCAGAGCAACCAGCTAAGGTCACGCAGGCTACACCCGTGCCTACGATGGGAAGCGCTCCTCCGAGACCGCCTCCGGGATCGGTTTCGTACCATAAGATGGGCCGACTGATTGTCGTGTTTGGGGATGTACTTTATGGCTCGTTGAAGGACGACTCCGCACCCGATACGGGCTATGTGCGGATCAATCCTGTCCGCCAGTGGCTAGGCCCGATCCCCTATCATATCGCTCCGGATCTCGTAAATCCTGACCGCGTGAAACGAGCGATCGATCACTTCCACGAAAAGACTCCCGTTCGGTTCGTGCCCTTCACGGGACAAGCAGATGCCATCTCGTTCCAGAAGGGCGAAAAAGATTGCCACTCTTACGTCGGAAGGATCGGTGGCCATCAGCCGATTTATCTTTCACCGGATTGCGATGGAAAAGAAATTATCCACGAGATCATGCACGCGTTAGGGTTCATGCACGAGCACTCCCGGTCTGACCGCGATCAGTTTGTGCGGGTGCTCTGGGACCGGGTCCTCCCCGACAAACGATCGCAGTTTGAAATCGCCCCTGATGAACTGCTGACCCACTCAATCAACCGACCTTTCGATTATAAATCCGTGATGATTTACGAGCCGAATTTCTTCGGCATCAACGACGGCGAAACAACGCTTGAGTCCACAACGCGGGAGAAGATCGAGCCTTCGGCGGGGGGCTTGAGCGCGGAGGATGTTGAGCGGCTATATCGCCTGTATCCTCCCTGAACTGGCCCACTTTATTGCAGATCAATCGCAGGTTGATGCTAGGGTGAACGACTTGGAAGTGGCCAGAATCTTGCTTTTTTGGCATCCATGCTCCGCATCTGTCCTCACTGCTCAAATACAACTCCAAACCTATCCGAACTTCGGCACATCGTCCGGGTAGGCCGATTTCGACGCAAGTCCGACGGCCAGCGTGTGCAGCGTTATCACTGCACGTCGTGCAGCCGTGGATTCTCAAGCGCGACGTTTAACGATTGCTTCCGGCAGAACAAACGTCACTTCAATCACCGCGTGAAGATGGATTTCGTCGAAGGCGTCTCGATGCGCGGAATTGCTCGCAAACAAAACCTGCATCGCACGACAGTGATGCGCAAACTTTTGCACCTAGGCTTGAAGGCAAAAAGGAACCTCAAGAAAACAAACGAGCGCCTTCCGAAGGTGAGTCATGTCCAATTCGACGATCAAGAAACTTGCGAGCAATCAAAATGTAAACCGCTCTCGATCACTCTTGCAGTTGAACACGGCACAAGACGAATTCTTGATTTGAAGTTTCACAATCTCCGCCCAAAAGTTCCCTAGCAAAAAAGGCACTGAAGCGTTTTGGCCCGCGAAAAGATGAGAGGAAGCAAGGTCGCCAAAAGTTATTTAGTCGACTCCAAAATGTCGTGAAGCCCGACGCCATCATCGAGTCGGATCAGAACCCACACTACCCACCCGACGTGAAAGAATTCTTCCCGCAAGCCACGCACGTCACCTTTAAAGGCAGGCGCCCGAAGGATCACGGGATGGGGGAACTCAAAAAAGGTTTCGATCCGCTCTTTTCACTTAATCACACCTGCGCGATGACCCGGGATCGCATCAAGCGTCTCGCTCGCAAAACCTGGGCGATCTCGAAAAAGAAAGAGTTTCTCGAGCTCCATCTGGCGATCTACGTCGATCATCACAACCGAAGCTTAAGAGCGCTCGAAAAATATTTTTGATTGCAACGTGTCCGGCATAAGGAGTCGTGGACGGCCAGAAATAAAGCCCAAACTCCTCAAAAAATTAAAAGGGCTGACTGCGTCCGCCCTTTTAATTAGGTCAAAATCTGCAAGATAGTGGGCCAGTTAACGGATGCAACGAAGAGATTGATCTCCCATAAAACACAACCCATACCCGCCGTCATAAAACATGCGGCTCGGCGATGCGAGGGTCGCGCTGGCGAGGGGACCGTCAACATCAGGCCCGCTCCCGGATCGCGTAGAAAGAATCGACGTCGATTTTTTCGCCGTAAGATCGACGTGCAGCAATCGGTCGTAAATGAAATCCGAGAGGTAAAGCTGCGAGCCGTCGGTCGCCAAGCCCCCGACGAGCGAGATGCCCGTCTTGTCCAGAGCGCCCACACCGCGGTCGCCAGAGACCAAGCTCCCCGCAACGCCGCTCACCTTCATGCTCGCGAGATCTAGCTTACGAACCATCTTCAGGCCGTCCTCGGAAAAGTAAAGCGCACCGTTAATGTGAATCATGTCTGTGATATCACCCTGAAGCCGAGACTTCGCCGCCGGCAAGTCCTGCGAATGCCCAATGGTCGCGAGCGTCTCGTTGCTATCGGTGTACGCGATCCGATCGATCGCAAAGCCGTAATCCGATTGGCCACTCATCGGCTCGAAATTCACCCGCAGTCTTGACGCTTTCACGGGTGGGCTCCAGAAGTCCTCACCGAAGTCGCCGGCAAGCTCGAGCAACGGCTGAGCCGTCATGCTCGTATCGTCAGCATCGTAGATTCTGATTCGGTCCGCCGACTGCGTCTTCAACTTCGAGAAGTGCAAACGAATGGCCTTCGCGCCCATCTGGAAAATTTCGAAGTTATAAACGGTCCCGGAGTCGTAATCATGAGTCGTTTCCTTCGCCGAAGAAAGCGGAACCTGCGTGATGAGCGCATCCGCCCGTGGCCCCCAGTAAGAAGAAATTCTCCGCGTAGCGGAAGCACCGCCACCAAGAAGCGTCGTTACCGTGAGCGAGCCGAGATCAAGTTTGCGGATGTAAACTTCATCGTCCGCATCGTGATCGGTGAAGTAAAGATCGTTCCCAACAAGGACGAGCTTTTCAACGCTTCCGAGACGAGCGGCAGCACCAGCGCCATCCGTGATCGCGCAAGCACCATCAACGCCGATGAGCTTCGTCACAGAGTTCGTCGCGAGGTCCATTTTGCTGATCAAGCAGCTTCCATACTCCGCTATGTAAAGAGCGTCATCTTTCACCGCGAGCCCCAAAGGAAGATTGAGCTTCGCGCCCGCCCCGACACCATCTTCATGCTTTGCATCCGGATTGTCGCCGCCAGCAACCGTCGTGAGCTGACGCGTTTCCATGTCGAAGACACGGATCGCGTTGAAAGCATCGCTTGCATCAGCAAGGTAAAGTTTACGTCCGACAAGAACAGCGTCGCGAAGATGCTGAAGACCTTGTGCCGCGCCCGCCAACGTTTCAACCTTCGAAGGCTCGATGTACTGGATCGCGTTTTCCAGTTTCAAACCGGCGAGCACGAGCGCACGGTAACCACTCAAGGACGAAGGAGCTCGACACTCTAAGACTGTCGAGCTGAGAATTCTCAAATCTTCGCAAGGAGCGTCACCAATCTCAACGGTTGTTGAGGAAGAGAAGCCCGTTCCTTCAATCGTGAGCTTTCCGCCCGGAGCGAGAAGATTTGCCGGAGACACTTTCTTGAACGTTTCACCACCACGGCCAAATTGGTCCGCGGGTAAGCCGATCTGCCCAGAGAAGCTCGTCGAAACTTCGAAGCTCCCGCAGTTTTGGTAAAAGACAGCGGTAAGACCGAGCGTCGCGAAGGCGGCGGCGACGCGCCACTTCGATTTCAACGTGCGAACCAAATGAGCTTTCGGATGCGCGTTTTCCTGCGAATCTCGCATAGTGCCCCCGTCTGAACCTTATCGATCGGCTTCTATAATTTTATCGGATAGATACGAGGGTTTTTGAGACTATTTCGGTGAAGCTCGGCTTAATTCGTCGCAACCAACCGAGCTTCATCGAATTTCTCCTGATTGTTTCAGATCGAGACGCTGGCGCGAAGGTTGGAAGACTACCTGGCAATCGCGTTAGAGCGCCGCGATCGCCTGATAGAGCGCAAGCGAATCGGGGGCTCCGATCATCTGCTCACGCTGACTGAAGAGCTTTGCACGCATCGATTCACACTCGGCCTCGTTCTTCTCGAGCAAGCGGCAAAGATTTGCTACTTCCTCCCCGTAACCACGGGCGAGTTCCAGGCGAATTTTTTCGGCGTTAGTCATGACAAAATCAAAGACCGCGTCATCACGCATAGCGGTTCCAGAAGATCGCTCAAGTTTGGTGACGTACTTGTTAGGTTGATACGTCCATATACGACCCGTAATGATGTCTAAGCCCCAAGAGGGCGCACCCGACGTCGTCGTAACGAATCCCAAGTTTGAAAACGCAACGCCCGCGATCTCGCGCCCCAAGGTCACACTTCGTGCCTCGTATCCCGTTTTTTCAAGAACGAGACTAGAAGTGTTGCTCACCTTTTTGATTTCGGTGACCAACGGCGTTTTACCTAGATGAGATCCTTGCCAGTAAACATCGGCGCCCTCAGGAACCGAGGTAATCGTGATTGTGTCGGTAGCGGGAGTAAACAACGAAGCGCAGCCGGCAAGGGTGGACACGGCGATCGCGCTGAATACGAGGGTGATGAACGACTTCATGGTGGATCTCCTATGCGCTGATCTTGAAACAGGAATGACCGGGTAGCAACCTTGTTCGGATGCTCCGCATCCAGGTCCCCGAATGACGAAAAGTCTTTTCTATTGCTTGGGGAGGGTTTAAGACACCGAGCCATGAGTGAACCGAAAGCACGCCCTTCCTTCGAACAGATCTACATGGAACTCGCCCATACCTTGGCGGAGCGCTCAACTTGCACGCGAATGAACGTTGGCACGGTCATCACTTCGACCGACTATCGAAAAGTTTTGGCCGTGGGTTACAACGGGAATGCAGCAGGTCTTCCCAATACGTGTGATCGCCACGAGCCCGGGAACTGCGGTTGCCTTCATTCTGAAGAAAACGCGGTCATCAACTGCGACTCGCCCCGTTCGACGGAAAAACACGTCTTTGTCACGCATCTCCCCTGCACGGCGTGCGCGAAGCGTCTCATCAATTTAGGTGGCGTGAAAAAGGTTTTTTACCGATCCGATTACCGCTCTCGCGACTCGCTCCATCTGCTCGCGACGGTTGGGATCGAAGTCATTCATTTACCGAAATCCGATAAGCAAACGAGCTGATCGGAGCCGGCTTTTTCTCAGGAATCGGCTTGGATCAATCTACATAGCTAACTAAAGCGTCAAAGGCGATCGGCTCGTGCTGACAATCGGTTTGGGGGTCATTGTCGCCAGTCGTGACGAGTTTAAATTGATGTCGCGTGCGGTTTAAGTTACGCGCCGTGATGGCTTGGAACACGACCGGATTAAATCGCATCGACATTTTCCCTTCGACCTGCGTCTCTGGCCAAACGCACTTGGAATATCCCTGCTCCATGCCGAGGCAATAGACGTATTTGAAATTCCCGCGCGGCCAACCGGTGCCGCCGAGTTCATCCCAACTGTAGGACATGATTCCATCACGTATCGGCATGCGGTCTTCTACTGGATACGACGCTCCCAGAATGGCATCGTCAAAAACCAGGAAGAGATGATCGTCATACTTCATCTGCTGCTCAGGCATAGTAAATTCCAAGTCGCAGATTTTCGAACCCGCGGGGAGATCGAATTCGACGTTTTGCTCAACTCGCGCCTGGAAGAAGTCATTCTTAGGACCCAGGTTCCCGTCCTTGCTAAACTCACAGGTTTTTGCCGGATCCGATTTATCCTGCGGGTCTTCGAATCGAACTTGGATAACTTTTGTTTTGATGCGGTTTGCGGAGCAGGCTTTGACTACGATTTCAGTTCCGGGATCTTTAGAACCGGGCGCGTCGCCGTCGCCTTCTAAGCCAGAGCGATCATTAATTAAAGGGATGTAACTCGAATCAGTTTCAAATTTGGGATCGCTGCAGTTCGAATAGGCTGCAAGCAAAATAGGCAAACAGAGAATGACGACTGCTTGCGTGAAACGGTGCCTGAGGGACTTCGAAGTAAATCTCTTCATTTCATCCGACCTTTTGTGGCGCCTGCCAATTTGCTAGTGGATCAGTTGTCGAGTCATCCCCATGCCTCTTCACTTAATGAGAGATCAAAGTTCGTGCCGATGAAGATCAGTGAAGTTCGATATGATGATTCTCTGCGTTTCGGTTCGAGACGATTGAACCGATCCGTGTCTCAACACCTGACGATTCGGTTGGCGAGATCGCGCTAACTGATGGAAGTCAGAACAACATTTCCGCTGAATGATCACTCAATGAGCAGGCAGAAAAAGTTGGGCAGCTCGTAACACGTCCCGATCCAAGCAAAACGCGCCGAGATTTGCGGAAATTGGATCACTGACGGCTCGATCAACGGCCCGTCAGTGAAGATCCCGGAAGATTTATTTCACGTCGGAGAAGGCTCGTAAGCAGCGGTAATAGGCCTCGACATCGGCTCCGTCATGCACACGCTTTTGGCAGAGATAGCCGTCACCCAGGCGCTCTTCCACAACGAGTCCGACGATGGACTCACCGCTATCCGAAACAAAAGACAAGCGCTCCGTGTTGCCGCGGAGAGAGTTGTAGAAAGCCTTCAACCGCGAGACTGGGTAGTTCATCTCAACAAAACATTCATACGACCAAACCTGATTTGGGATAACAGCGGCCTGTCGACGGCAAAGAAGACCATCGATCGATTTCTCCTTAACTTCTACGCCAACAATCGGTTCGCCGGAGCGCGCATCGGCTCGGGTGACAGAAAACTCGGTTGAGTTCAACGCTTCGTAGACCCCTTTGGGTGAGGGCGAACGTGTTGAAGCCACAGAAGTTGATGGAACGAGCGCACTAGTCAGGATGCACCCTCCGAGGAAAGCGCCAAAGACTGCGCCAGAAATAGCGGCTGCACTACTTTTAAACATGATGATTCTCCCTTGATGTGTGTGCGGATCAAACGTGCAGGTCACGTTAGGCTCGGCAGGTGAACCCAAACAAGGAGCGTTTTGTTTTCCTTTATTGACAGTTCTGTGTGTTCATACCTCGACCGTTTCCCGCCTAAACCATGTCTTGTTGGATATTTTTTGTCCTTATCCCTTGATTGGAAAGGCTATTTCCGTCCATGCTCGTACTGTGAGGCGAAGGGATACCGACGCCCCATCGAAAGGACCGCGTATGAACTCGACCGCAAAATCTCTAATTCTCAAAGCTGAGGACAACCTCAACACGGCTCGACAGCATCTCGACGACGACAAACAACATGACATCGTCGGTTATAACTTAGCGCAGGCTTGCGAAATGTACCTGAAAGCTCTCTGCGTTTTGCGCAATCTCGAGTTTCCTGGCGATGACGAAGGTCACGATCTCGACGCTCTCATGCAAATTCTTGAAGAAGACAACTTGTCAGCAATCTCGTCGCACGCGGACATCGTCGAACTCACACCTTACAATTCAACGACTGCAAAAGTTCGCCCGGACGAGCGGTTGGATATGAAAGAGTATTGGGATCACGTACAAGACTTGAAGAACTTCATCCGTGAGACGGTTAACTGACTTCAAGGCCGTGAGTTCTAAACAAAAAAGCAGAAGCTCTAGGGCTTCTGCTTTTTTGTTTCTGGGCCTCTCGAATCACCTTCGGGTGCCTACTTTTGGGTAAACGTCTGTGAGGCACCGTTCGCTGGCTTCTTCAGGCATTTTCCATCTACCCACAGTTGCTCATTTGCTTTAATGCCCGCCAGGTCACCGTCGAACGCACGAGTCAATAAGCTCGACCCGCACTGACGGAGCTCTCGGTAAAGGAGAGCGTGGCCCGCATCGTTCACCGTAAGCTTTTCTTTCTGTCCTGTGCTCTCTTGTCCGTTGAAATGGTAATCCGAACCTTCCAAGGGCGTTGGTCCGTCGTGCGTACCGTTAATGTAAAGAATCGGCACGTCACGAACTTGGAAATTCTTCGAGTCAAAATCCCTGGCTACCAAAGGGCACTCGCAAATATGAGGTTTGCCAGGCGCGGCTTCAGAAAACGACATGACGTCATCGAACATTTTTAGAGGCTTCTTTGAATCCGAGACGGCTTTCACTTGGCATCCCGCCGCCCGCATGATGCGCCCGGCACTGTAATCCTCTTCCAAGCTAGGTTTCCGTCGTGAACCTCCACCTTCATCGGGAGGGAGAGTCGGTTCTCCACCTGACTCCACTCGCAAGATCTCGCGAAAGGTTTTTACTGTTTCTTTGGGTCCACCCATAAAGGAGTCGATGACGTACCTGTTGATTTCATCGGTACCACCTGGTCCCATCTGCTTTTTAGCTCGGTAAATCTGTTTGAACTGCGTCCGTTCTTTCGGCTTCAACAGTTGCCAAGCACGATCCGCTACCTTTTTGAAACCTGGTTCGTAGCGGCCTTTCTTTCCGATCACCCCATCGAGCACCAACATCTTTGGTTTTGCGATTGAAGTGTCTTGCGCCGAAGTGATTTTCGAAGTTGCCACCGTGCCGACGGCAGTTCCGAAAGAAGATCCGACGATGATGTAATCTTTGAGTTTGAGTTGTTTAACGATGCCAACGACCGCATCGGCTTGCGATTCGATAGAGATTTTCTCGGGCTTCGCGGTGAAGTGCCGATTTTGACCAATGCCCAAGTAATCGAAAACAACGACTTCCGTATCCGGTGGTGAAAAAGGAGGTGGACCCTCGGTAACGCAGCTCGGACCGGGTCCGCCACACAGGAAGATCATTGTTCCCTTTGAGGGTTGAGTTCGTGCACCAAAACGCTGAACCTTAAAGGCTTCTTGTTTATCCGCGATTTTGGCCGTGATCGTGAGCTCTTTAGGTTTTCCAAAAGCACGGTAGTCCCGCTTCGTATCAATCCCTTTTATTGAGATCGGCACCGTGGCGGGAATTTGCATCTCAAGTTTTTCAATGTCGGCGGAACAGTTGAATTTATTTTTCGCGAGAGCTGAAGGCGATATTGAAAAAGCCACTGTTGCGGATACGACGCCTACATGAAAAAGCAGCTTCGTGAGAGGCTTAATATTACCCGGAGGATTTGCGGTTCGTTCTTTCTGGGTCATACCCAGCAAAGTTGCAATTTCTGGGTCCTTCTTCGACTCGTCAGAACGCATTAATTAGGCGCTCGGTTCGCCCAAGCGCCTAAAAGTTTGACGGATGAAATCTGGAACTAGCCAGGTGTTTAAGACTCGGTCAGTGCAAAACGTCCCGCAAGCCTTCTGTCTTCTTTGCGGCTTGAGGCGCAAGCGATTGCAGATTGCGCTGTACTCGACCGGCACCTTCACGCAAGAACTCTGTGACGATCTGAATCGCATAAGGTTTGGCGAATGCAATCGCCTTTTCGAGCCACGATCTTCCACGTTGGGTCGTTGCCAGTTTTGCGAGTCCCGCACCTGCAGCGACGCTAACGGCGGCAATTAAAAAAAACTCGCTCGCGACAAAAGCTTTCGTATCCGTCTTTGCATCGACGGACGCCGAGACGATTTGAGGAGTTGAGTTCGACACATCTTGTTTCGGACGTTCATTCTGATTCATGCTTTCGCAATCCTTTTCGCATCTGTTAACTGCGCCTAGTCGCGCCAGCGTCAACGAGTAAAGACCTGAAACGGGTCGCCCCGTCTCGTCTGATCTCGTCGAAGCTGAGTCGCAGTGTCGCGAGATTTTTTGCGAAAATCATCTACGCGGCTCTAAGATGTCTTCAAATTGCGGCAATAGATCTCAGAATTCTTCAATTTATGACGTCTTCGGGCGGAGCAAGATCGAAAAGTCTCATCGGTAGAGGGATTTGCTGCAGCAGAACTTCAAGCTGTGCCTTTGCCTGTTTGTTTCCGCGCTGAACTTTTTCGGCCAAGATGAGCTCATTTTTCATCGAATGCTCCCAACCGATCAATTCCGTGACCCGTACCTTGTAGCCTCGCGACTCTAAAAACAGCGAACGAATCACATTGGTCAAATGCGAGCCAAATTCCCGACGGTGAATACCGTGGCGCCAAAGAGTTTCGATCGGCCGAGACTCGCGCGACTTTTCGTCTTGAAGCAATCTTGCGACTTCCGCTTGGCAACATGGAACGAGCGCGATGAACTTCGCATCTTTTTTCAGTGCGAACGCGATCGCTTCATCGGTTGCGGTGTCGCAAGCATGGAGCGCCGTCACGGCGTCGATCGTTTCGGGAAGATCCTTAGCTTGGGTCGCTTCAAGAATAGAGAATGGCGCAAAGCTAATTCGATCAAAGCCCGATCGGCTCGCGACGAGCTTACAACTTTCAATCAGCTCTTTTCTTTGTTCGACGGCATAGAGTCGTGTTTCCGGACGCTCGCGAAGCCAGAGGTCGTACAAGATAAACCCGAGATAAGATTTTCCAGCACCAAGATCGGCGACGCTTTTGAGACCTTCAAGGTGCGGCTTAATGGCCTGAACGAGATGCTGCACTTGTTTGAGTTTGCGGCGCGAGTCTTGATTCAACTTTCCGTCGCGCGTGAGGATATGCAGCGACTTTAGAAGCTCGACGGATTGCCCAGGCCAGAGCTCGGAAAGTTCGTTACCCGGCTTTTTCGCATCATCTTTGTTCTTCGCACCTTTATCAAAGCGGTGCTTCGATTTCCTGTTTTGCTGCATGGGCGGGAGTGTAGCACCCAGGCGTAAGTCGGGGAAGAAACGTCTGGCTTTTTCCCCTTCTAGACTCCCTTCGCAACCTCTCGGCCGTTTAGGATGAAAGTATTCCCCGCTTTTATGGGTATTGAAGAGGAGCCGTCATGTCTTCGCACGATCAACTTCGCGCGCGCTTTCAAGCTAAGGATCCCCGAGATGCCCTCGATGAGATTCTGCAGACCGTAACTAATGCACCGGAGGGAACGCGCTCCCCGCTCCTCACCATCTATCTGGCTTCCGGCACTTCATTTAAAGGCTACGTTCTCGATGCCGGAGGCGATCACGAACGCCACTACCTTTTCATTCACGAAATCAAAAACGAAACCGACGGCTCTCGGGACCTTTGCTACGTCAACGGAAACCGAATTGAAGCTCTCACCGTTTGGGACGCTGAGTACCTCGTCGACGAAGGCTCCGGTTTAGGTTAAGACCATCAGCGCATGAACGCTGATTTCAAAAAACTGATGTCCGCTCGCTTTCTTTTTACTTTCGCCGTGCAAATGCAGGCGGTTGTTCTGGGATGGCGAATGTATGAACTCACCAAAAACCCACTTTTTCTCGGTCTTATTGGTCTCGTCGAAGCCATCCCCGCACTGAGCCTCGCTCTCTATGCCGGATTGTTAGTTGATCGCGGTCGCCCGCTTTGGATCTACCGCGCAGTGGTAGCCGCAAGTTTTATCTCCGGCTTAGTCCTTCTCATTTCGCAGTTCGAACGTTCGCTCCTCAATGAGTCCCAACAAGTTCTTGCGCTCTTTCTCTCCTCACTCATCACTGGGATCGCGCGCGGGTTTTCACAACCTTCCGTCTTTGCAATTGTCCCGCGAATCGTACCGCGCGCGGAACTACAGAAAGCTTCGGCTTGGATGTCGTCGGCAATGCAAGTGGCTAGGATCGGCGGCCCAGCGGCAGGAGGCATCATTTTTGGTTGGTTCGGTATGATCACCACCGCTGCCCTCATCTGCCTTTTTCTTATTCTTGCGCAGGTGGCTCTTGCCTTGATCTCGACCGCGAGAATTCCTCGCTCGGCTCCTCTTAAAAAGAATTCTTTGAAAGAAGATCTCCTCTCGGGTGCGTCGTTCGTTTTCCGACACCCGATTCTCTTCCCGGCGCTGACGCTCGATATGGTTTCAGTTTTGTTCGGAGGAGTTACGGCGCTCTTACCAATCTACGCAGCTGAAATTCTTCACGTTGGACCGAAGGGAGTCGGCCTTCTTCGCGGCGCACCGGCGGTTGGCGCTGCACTCACGAGTCTTTGGCTCACTCGCTTAGATGTGCGCGAGAAGGCGGGACCTTGGCTGTTTACCGCCGTGACCGGATTCGGCGCTTGCATCTTGATCTTCGCGATCAGTCAGAATTTCTGGCTTTCAGCAGTTGCGCTCGGTCTGAGCGGAGCTTTCGACAGCGTGAGCATGGTGATTCGCACCGCCGCGGTTCAACTTGCCTCACCGGATTCAATGCGCGGAAGAATTTCGGCCGTGAACTCCATGTTCATCGGCTCATCGAACGAGCTGGGTGAATTTGAATCCGGAATTGCAGCAAAAGCTCTCGGCACCGTGCCCTCCGCGATCTTTGGCGGCCTCATTTGTCTTCTCACGGTGGGTGTCGTCGCTTGGCGTTTTCCAACCCTTCGCAGACTCAATCTGAAAGAACTCGAAGCCCAACACCTCAACTAGTTGGTCCGCGCTTTGCTCTTCATAGCTTCAAGTGAGCGCTGCGGTGTCGGAGCGCCACCACTCAAAAGCAATCTTCTAGAGCCCTAAGCAAAGAAGGAAGAGCCAACGTGATCAGAGCCAACACCCGTACGCAGGCAAGATCGGCAGCAGGTTTGTCGCTAGGTCATCTGATCCTCGCGTTTCTCATTCGAGGTTTACCGGCAATCTTTCTTGCTCTGGCTTGCGTCTCGGCATCCGCACAGACGATCGACGAAGATGACGGTGAATTTGATGAAGGCGCGGGCCTCCCCGCCGAGAATGCAGATTCGGAACTTGTTCCTAATCTCGGCCTGTCGGCTCCTAGCTATTCTGGCACCGGCTGCCCGGCAGGCTCCGCAGCCGTCGCACTGAGCCCTGATCAACGGACACTGTCGATCCTTTTCGATTCATACGTAGCTCGTGCTGGTGGTGAGACGGGCGAACAGCGCGCCGTCGCCAATTGTGATCTTCGGATTCCGTTTCAAGTTCCGGAAGGCTATCGCGTTCAAGTGGTGAAGTTGGATTACCGAGGTTACGCTTTCGTTCCTCAGGGTGGACGAGCCGCCTTCATCACTTCGGTTCGAGCCCTGTCAACATCGGGCGGTGAGTTTGGCAAAGACAACGCGATTCGCCTTAAGCGTCGACGCGTGATCCAAGGGCCGCGCGAAAAGAACTTCCACCTCGCTAGTCGCGCTCGCGGTCCGAAATGGTCTCCTTGTGGTCAGTCGTTCGTTCTTGCGGCCGATTCCGAGCTGCGCGCAAAACAAGGGAAAAGCGAAGACGGCCGTTTCACCGAGACGCTTGCGACAATCGATTCGCTCGATGCGGTCTCGCTACCCGTACAAGTCAGCTTGCGCTGGAAGAAATGTCAAAAAGACGGCGGCCCTCAACCCGGCCCAAAACCGAAGCCGGGTAAAGGTAAACATTTTTAGGTGAGTGACTTGAGATCGATCACGAAACGATATTTGACGTCGCCTTTGATCATTCGCGAGTAGGCTTCGTCTATCTTCTGAATCGTGATGATCTCGATATCCGACATGATTTCGATCTTC
>SYLX01000169.1 GCA_005808505.1 Bdellovibrionales bacterium
CCCGAATGAAATTGCGTTCTCACGTACCTTCATCCGGGCTCAATTCGTAAGGGAAAGGTCAGAGGCCCGAGCACGAAGCCGCGTAAGGATTCGTTTTGCAATAAGCCTCGCTACCGGCGCAGGAGCTAGCGTAAGGGTTGGTCTTGCAGTAAGCCTCGCTGCCAGCGCAAGAACTCGCGTAGGGGTTATTTTGGCAGTAGGCTTCACTGCCACCGCATGAGCTTGCGTACGGATTGTTTTTGCAATAGGCCTCGCTGCCGCCGCAGGAACTCGCGTAAGGGTTGTTCTTGCAGTACGCTTCGCTGCCCGCGCAAGAGCTCGAATAGGGATTGTTTCTGCAATAAGCCTCGCTACCGGCGCAGGAGCTAGCGTAAGGGTTCGTTTCGCAGTACGTTTCGCTTCCTGACGAACCACCACCAGAGCTGCCACCGTGTGATCCACCGCCGTGTGACCCGCCACCGTGTGATCCACCGCCATGAGACCCTCCGCCGCCTCCAGAAGAACTCGAACCTTTATGTTTGCAAATCTTTGAGCAGGTTCCGGGAGCGCCTCCACGGAACTCCGTGCAATAGCGATAGCACCATTTTCTTTCGACCGAGTCCGCCAACCCGCAAGCTTTCACGATGTTTTGGGTCGGCATGGCTCCATCCGACATGTCGTACCAGCACTGGCGATCAGCGTAAGCATTCAGGCTCAAGAGGAAAGACGTCAAAAAGACGAAAAGGAGATGCATTGTGGCCCCGTTTTAAAAGGTGGTGATTTCGTCAAGCCCACGTTGCAATGGCTTTGCCACTCGATCCGAGGTCAATTTGACGCTAGCGCTACTTCAGATCACGCGCTGCTTTTTGAATGACAGTGATGACTCTTTTCATGAGCGGCGACTGATAGTTCCAATGGTGAAGATAGAGATCCCGAACGATGATACTTGACTGAAGCTTCACCAACTCACCGGATTCAAGCTCGCGTTTGATGTGCGTGAGCGGAAGCGAACCGTATCCGAACCCTGAAAGAATCGCCGTCCGGAAGCCGCGGACTGAAGGCACCGCCGTAAATGGAAACTCACCATCGAAGCCAAGTTCATCGCGAAGGAACCGGTGGTGAATATCATCTTTTTCATTAAAGACTACCGCTGGACTCGTAGCAAGTGCTGCGCGCTTTAGACCATTCGGGAAATATCGCTGCTTAAATTCAGGTGTCGCGGCAAGGACGTAAGACATTCCACCGAGATGGTGAGACTCGTAATTTTGGATTGGTTGTTTTTCTGCGCTGATGCAGAGATCAACCTTCCCGGCCTTTAAATGTCGGAGCGTAAATTTCTCGTCATCCACGATGATGGAGAGATTCAGAGACCGAGCGAGTTCTTTATCTTTCAGTACGGATAAAAACCAAAGCTCGAGGCTATCGACATTAACGGCAATTTTTACAACGGACTTCGCTTCCGTCACTGTCTGACTTTCGTCCGCAAGGGTCTGCTCAAGAAGAGAAACCTGTCGCAGAAGCGCTAACATGCGCTCGCCCAAACGGGTTGCTTCGTAAGGGAGTTCGCGAATGAGGAGCGGCTGGCCGACTGACGCTTCAAGTTGGCGTAAGCGTTGGGAAACGGCCGATTGCGTAATGTAAAGTTCCGATGCCGCCTTGCTAAAGCTTTGGTGGCGAATGACAGCGTCAAGTGCTCTTAAGGCTTCATAGTCGATCATTTTGATATATTAGCATTTCTAATTGATCATGAGAGTAATGAATTCGACTAATTTCTGGTTCTTGCCGAAAATGACTGCATGGAAACGTTCATTCAAGGCCTCCTTTTACAATCGAGTCTGATTCTCGCGCTCGGCGCCCAAAATCTTTTCGTCCTCGATTGCGGTGTGAGAAAGCGCAATCCGCTGCTCGTCGCGATAACCTGTGGAGTTTGTGATCTCGTCCTGATCATTCTCGGGGTCCTTGGTGCCGCGGCACTCTTTCGAGCGGCGCCGCTCATTCAACCCGTCATCGGGGCGTTGGGCGTGCTCTTCCTCTTTTACTATGGTTTCTTGAAACTCCGCGAAGGGCTACGTTCAACTGCCATCAGCCAAACCGCAGCTGATCAGAGTGTCACGTTGAAGGCGACGCTGATCGCGGCACTCAGCTTTAGTCTCCTAAATCCTCATGTCTATCTCGACGCTTTGGTTTTGATTGGAGGCTACTCGACGAAATTTCCGGCGATGGGTGAACGCCTGCTTTTCGGAGCGGGGGCTGCGTCGTTTTCGGTGATTTGGTTTTTGGCGCTCGCGTTCGGTGCAGCGGCGATTTCCACGCACTTGCAATCGGCCAAAGTTTTGCGAGGACTATCGCTCGCATCTGGTGTTGTGTTGATCGCTCTCAGCTTCAAGTTGGGAACCGAAGCCCTTTCATGGATTCAGTGAAATGGATACGAAGATCTTATCGAACTGATGGTGAAGCCCGGCGGGTCGAGGCTCGGTCACCCGCACCGGTCTCTGAATAAGCTGCGTAGGCGCGATCATAACCAAATTCATATTGGCGTTCGATGAGTCTTACGAATTCATTGTAGTCGCGCGGAATCTTATTTTCTAGGGTCAACCCGCTTACGTCCGGATCCATGCTGAGTTCAGTAGCGCCTTTTTTATCGATCCAACGGACGTTTTTATATTTCTTTAGCTGCTTTTCTCGCTCAAGCGGGCTGTAACCAAATCCACGTTTCACCGCAAGATCCGGCAGCTTGCCGAATTCGCCAGGCGGTCCCGAGACCGTGACTTCGCAGCCAATCGCTTTTGCCGTTTCGATCGGGTAGAGGTCAATCGCTCCGGCAAAGTAATACTCGCCATCAATGGTGGCGGGGTTCATCAAAAAGGGATCAGCGATTCCGGCGCGCGCGGCCTGCAGGGTCGAGACGTCCGTTCGAACTTGAGTCCAAGGGTAGATGGGACTCTTCGGAAAATTCTTTTTGATCGAAGCCGGAAGATCTCGGAGTGATTTCGCCGTATCAGGATCTGTGAAAAACGTTTGTTGATAGAGCCTTTTTTCCTGAGCGCGCATGCCTACGTGCTTTTCGTTGAACAGGGCTCGTGCACCAACCATGATGAACCGCGTGTCGCCTGATTTGAACTTCGTCTCTTTCAGAAGTGGCGGCATCTTCGTCGGAATTTCCATGACGTAGTTTTCAAACACGTTCGGGATTCGATTCTCTTCTACGCCTTCGTTCATAATTTCCAGACCGATCGAGAGCGGTAGACCTTCATGAACTTTTACGTTCTTCATCAGAAAACTATGAAAACGACGAGACTTGATGAAGGCATAGGCGTCTTTGGGATCTTCAAACGCATTAGCGATTGCGGTGGAGACCGAAGAGCCGCAAGTCGAGATAACGGCATCTGGCTTCTTGCCGGCTGCTTTCGCGCCCGCGAGCATGCCGAGGGCGATTCCAGGCGTCACGCCTCCACCAGCAAGCACCAAAACATTCTTGAATCGTTTTGCGCAAGGCTCGGCTGCGAGCGCCCTATTAGGCCCGCAGGTGATCAATCCTTGGACGATCACGAGAGTTAATTGAATGATAAGAGTCCGGAGCTTCATTGACTCAAGGGAACTGCAAGGCGAGGACCCTGGAAATTCAATGTAGGCGTCGGCGCGACAGAGCCATTGGACTTTTTGTCAACTCTCCTTCAAGGACTAGAGGCTAGCAGTTCAGAAAGTTCGTTTCCCGAGCGTTGCCAGGCAAACTTCGGTTTAAGCGCAACAAGAAACCCAGCGAGAAGGTCTTGTGGAACCTCCTCATTCAAGCGTCGAAATTTCGTTGGCTCGAGTCAAGATTAGAGTCACCTGATCGATACTGAAAGACTGACGTCTCGATGTTTTCGGTCTCCGTCTGAACGTCTGCCTTTGGTTCCTTCTCAGGCTCTTTCTGTGGCTCCGTCTCTAAGGACGAAACTCCGCTTTCTTCGTCCGCGGATGCGGATTCACCAAGTGGAAGCACGATAGTAAAGGTCGTGCCCTTCTGAGGCTCGCTTTCAACTTCGATCGTGCCCCCATGGCCTTCAATGATTTTCTTTGAAACCGAGAGTCCGAGTCCTACACCGGGAATGGAAACTTTAGTCACGGAAGTCCGTCTGAAAGGTTCAAAGATGCGTGCGTGATCCTCAGAAGAGATTCCGATTCCTTGGTCGATGACTTTGATCTCGGCCCGACCTTCGGTTTTTTTGAGCTCGACTTCAATGGTGCCGCCGTAGGGCGAGTATTTAATCGCGTTGTTCAAAACGTTGTTGAGAACTTGGCTGACTCGCATCGGATCGCAACTGCAATGGATCGCTTCTTCGGGATCCCTCAACACAAACTTGTGCATGGAAGAAAGTGGCGAGTGCAAGCGAACCGCATCGAGAACTAAGCGCGACAAATCTTGCTCTGAGCGACGAAGCTCGAACTCTCCAGCCTCGATACGGCTTGAATCTAAAAGATCTCCCACGAGTCGATCGAGATGTCCTGCCTGTCTGACGATGATATCCGTGTAAGTGACGCGTTCTTTTGCCGATAGGTCGTCTTCGCTCACGACTTCGGCTGCCATGCGGATCGCTCCGATGGGGTTTCGCAAATCGTGGGCCACGGAGGCAAGATAACGAAGTTGAGACTCTTTCTGATTTTTAAGTCGTTCAGTGAGATCCTGAAAGGCTTCGGAAATCGATTGAACTTCGACAAGCGCCGTTGTCGGAAGCGGATTCAACTGATTACTTGAACCAAAACCGAGAATGCGGTCGTAAAGCGCGCGAATCGGAATGAAAATCCATCGCCTCAGGACCGCGGCAAGGCCGACGAGGGTCAACGCGGTGAAGAGCGCAACTGCCGTACCTAAATAGTTTGCGATGCTCGACTCTCTTGAAGCCGAAAGCTCTTTGTCTCGCGCCTCTCGAATGTTGAGTTGGGTCAGCAGGTCCGTTCGGTCGTAGGCCAAGTTGAGAGCATCGGCTGCTCTCTTCCTTTCAGCCGGGCGGATCAGCGTACGTTGGTTATAAGAATTCTGAAGTCGCAGATAGCGGGTAATCGCTTCGTTGGCTTCTTGGAATAACTTTTCCTCTTCAGCGGAGCCGACATACTGACGAATGATCTCGATTCTCTCTTTGAGCGCAGCTTCGTGAGGTACCGGATCGGCATTGTCTCCCAAACTTCCGCGAGACTTCTGAAGACGCTGCAAATGGAGAAGCAAACTTTCCCGGTTATGAGCGAGAAGGTGGACGCGGATCTCTTCGGAAGCCCTGATGCTCTCGATGGCGTGCCGAATACTTGTGGCCGTCCAGCTCAGCCGGTTTGTGAAGACTACCAAACACAAAGCCGCTGCAACGGCCACGATGCCGAGTGCTCCGGTTACAAGCGCTAAAAGCTTCTTTAAACTCACAGTTGGTTCTCCGTCCGAATAGGAGATCAAAAACCAGCTAGATAGCAAGTGTCGTCGCATTAAGACCGCGTCTCTGCTAACTGAATCCGCACTGATAGATAAAAGCGATCCTCTCGAGAGCTTTTATGCATTTTCGGGATCCGCCTGCTTCCTTTAGATTCATGCGTAGACGAATGGGGCGTGAGACGCGCTTCGTTTTCGTAATCGAAGGGAGATGTGAGTGAGACAAGATCAAATTTCTTCTCTGATGGGAAAATTCAGAAACTCTCCGGGTCTCATGCGAAAGATCAAGATCTTCTTGGTTGTTGGATTCGTCGGAATTCTCCTTGCGGGAACATTGGTGATTTGGGCCGCTATCGCAACGATCTCTTACGTAGCCGATGTCGCGCAGAACTCGGACGTAACAGCTGCGGAGGTGACAGCTAAGGTTGAAGATGTGCGCAAAGGAATCAACGACATGTCAGCTATCACCGCAATCGGTTGCTGGCAAACGGCCCAGAGCCTGATGAACTTCGAGCCGTGGGTGGAAAGGCCGATTGGGCAGAATTTAGGTGATTTGAAAGTCGCCTGTTTAGAAGGTCGAACTTCAAATGACTCGCCAGATAAGATTGAATCTGGCGAGAGCGAAGAGACCTAACAGCTTACCGGTAATTGAAGTGCGGGCTGACTTTTTGGTTAAAGATGCGGTCCGTAGCCGAAGGATCCGTCAAGCTTTTTGACTGACCAGCATCACACAAAAGTTATTTATTGGTCTCGATCGTAAGTCACTCTCGTGCTGGTCGCTTCCACCAGCACAAGAGGAACAACGGCAATTAATTTTGTCTTGCGACTTCAACATGCACTTCGTTGCGCTTGAGAAAAGGTATCGCAAAGGGTTGATCATACTGCGCGCAACGAACATCAGAAGTAGGTCGCCATCCATTCTTTTCAACAAGCTGGAGAAGTTCTTCCGAACGCTTCTTCATTTTCTCTTCCGTATTGTTTCCCGAATATCGGAGGGCAGCTACGGTGAGCGAACCAACCTCTACAAGCTCGACGCGGTTGTCGTTCGGGACGGGCGCCGTACCGATGGTAAAGTGAGACGGGAGAATGAAAGAGATCAACCAACGACCGCCGATCTGACTTTGCATCACGGGAGTCGTCATTGAAACTTGTTCGCCGGATGCTTCTTCTTCAATCACGGGTGTTGTCATTGAGATCTGTTTACGTCCGTGATTTTCGCCGAAAATGTAGCTTGCCAGTCGACGGAACCCTTCGTTCACCGCTTCTTCGTGGCTTCCTTCAACCTCGGTTTGGGCATGAAGTGTTGGTCCATATCTCCGGATTTCGCTCTCGGCATCGAATTTTGTTATGACTTGGTAGGTAGGCTCTTCTTCGAGACGTATTCCAAAAAATCCTGGAATGCTCTCGAGGTAGGTTTTCAATGGGATTTGCATTTCGTACCTCCTGACAGGCGCATTCTCAGGACAGAGGGAATTTTAATCATCCCGAAATTGTGAACTCACAACGTTATTCGCATGACGATCATCCGGAATATGTTTGTGTCCAGAATCTCTTGAACTCAAGATTGGAAGGAGATCGGAATGAAGGTCCGACGAGTGATCAACGTTCGACGGGTGAAGATGTGATTGGTCGAACGTACCGTGGATAGTCTGAACTTAGATTGGATACCACTCGCAGTAATCCAAGTGGTAGCAGGCAGCCCCTTCTCGGCCTTGGCAAACCGCTTTGGCGTGACTGTCTGACGAATCTTTTGGTCCGCACGTTCCAGACGAAGTGGGAGTCGAACTCTCAATCCAGCTACAATAATCAATGTGGTAGCAAGCTGCGTCCTCGCGTCCCGGGCAAACGGCTTTTGCGTGCGTATCATTAGGTTTCTTCGCGACGCAGGATCCGGCTTGCGCCATTTGCGCCGTCAGCGAGATAAAAATCGCAAAACCAATCACGAGTACATTCATCATCAACTGCTTTCGTTTGAGCGTTTCGGGAGTGCTTCTATTTAGCTCGCATGTATCAGTCAACCGGCCCGTGAAATTGGTCCCTTTGTGCGCCTTCGGGAGCGGAACGAAATTTGCCAGCACAGTGGCCAAAAGAATCTTGCAGAGTTATTTAATCACCAGTCCGGAGTCGGAATGAAACTGATCGTTCTTGCGCTGATCGCATTTGTTTGTTCGTTTGCGAATTCGAATTATGCAATGGCTCTTTCGGAGAAAGAGTACTGCCGCATCCAAAAGGAGAATGCAGAGCTAAAGCGTAAGTTGTCGTTTCTCAATGCGCTTGAAAGCAAAGGGCAGCTGAAGATAGACCTCACGGCTTCAACTTCAGACTGCCGTCCGGGAGGTTACGCATGTAAACATTCCGGCGAGTGCTGTGGGTTCTGCCGAGACGGCATCTGTTCGTCGAGCTCAAGTGATCCCTCTTGTCGACCAGGCGGAGCGTCTTGCAGTCACTCAGGTGAGTGTTGCGGATTCTGTCGAGACGGGACATGCAGTTCAAGCTCAAGCGATCCGTCTTGTCGCGGGCCCGGTTTGGCATGTGATCATTCGGGAGAATGCTGTGGGTTCTGTCGCGACGGTCGATGTAGCTAAGAAGCCGCCGAGTAGGGGAGTGTTCATCTTCTCGGCGCATCCGGGCAATAGAGGCTAGGCCGCCCATTGAAGATTGACCGGAAGCCCTTACCCTCTTTTAATTATCTACGGTCAAATGCCCCAGGGTCTGAACAGAAATTTTGGCCAAAAACTTTAACCAGAGGTGAGGCTAGATGGGTGCTCAAATAAAGATCGTGATTGATGCTCCCGCCGAGACTGTGTTCCACGTTTTGACTGATCCTGCTCTCAGTAAAGAATGGCTGAAAGGTGCTGTTGAAACGATACCCGCCTATGGACCCTTAGATCGACCCGGCGCTCGTTTTAAACAACGTTTCCGTCAAGGAAACCGTTGGACCGAATACGAAGGTCACTTGACTGAATACATACCCGGCCAAGTTTTTGCCGCCGAAATTCAGAATGGTCCTTTTGTATCTCGAGGCAAATATGAAGTAGCGCCTCTTGGTTCGCAGACGAGCCTTCAGTTTTCGATCGAATTTGTAGGTCGGACACTACGTGGTCGTTTGCTGTGTGTTCCGCTCGGTCTGTTTGCAAAAGTGATGTGTCGAGTTCAGGTGGGCGAACTAAAACGGTTTGTGGAAACGAAAAAGCGCCAAGGCAAGCTATAGAACTCACTGATTCGATATAAACTTCTGTTGTTTATTATTTCGATTGTGGCCGGTCGGCCGGGGAAAATGACTTAATTTCTCAGCATTCGGGTTTTCTAGTGCTCTCGGCCCATTTCGGCTGCTATCATGCCCTAATGAAGGGTCGACAGATGGGGCAGCAAAATCACCGCAAAACTCAGAGGGAACACCTCGGCCGAGAGAGAGTTCGCGCCGTGAGTGCGATGCAGAGTCTACTGGCCATTCTGCTGTTTTTCTCCTCGTTCTGCTTCGTTCAGAACCCGAATCAATATGAGTCCTCACGGATAAAGCGGTTTGAAGGCGTAGTTACCGCCAGTTATGCATCTCAGCTCCGTAGTCTCGAAATACAAAAAAGCTCTTCACCTTCCAAAGGCCTTCTAATCTTTGGACCTCCGCCAAGTGATTTGGTCCTGTCAAAAACCCTTTTTGTTGGAGCGAGCCTCAATTCGCCTCGTTCTTTCTTCGCGCGGGAACTTGAAATCCGACCGCGTTCGCGGGCTCCACCGGCAGTCTAAGCGTCTTCAGACTCATTTTCGAAACTATTGAATCTGATCGCTTGGCTCTTGCTGAGCGCGAGAGCCTTGCTTTGCTTTGGAGCAAGAATGAAAGAGCTAAAACTTCCGCTCGCGATGTTTGTGATTTTGGTGATCGTGATGATTGTCGTTAAAGTTTGGGTTTATCCGCTGTATTTCCCTAAGGGATAAACGTGAGTGAAAGTGCCCTTCCTGGCGGAAGGGCGTCTTTCTCGGAACCTCTTCACTCTGGACGTTAAATGAAACAGATTCCAATTTGGACAGTGGTAGTACCGCTCATCAGTTGGCTACTTCTCGGCGGCATCGCGCTTGGATGGGGAGGCGCTTTTCTTTTCTTAGCCGCTCTCGGACTCGGAGCTTGCGTGATCGCATCGGTCCATCATGCCGAGGTGATCGCTCATTATGTGGGTGAACCGTTCGGAACTTTGGTCCTCGCGGTTGCTGTGACCGTAATCGAAGTCGCACTTATCGTTTCGTTAATGCTATCGGGTGGGCCTTCAACGGCTGCGCTTGCTCGCGACACGGTTTTTGCTGCCGTGATGATCATTCTCAACGGGATGATCGGAGTTTGTCTTTTAGTCGGAGGTTCGCGCCATGGAGAACAAACTTTCGGACTTTACGGAGTAAGCGCCGCTCTCACGACCCTCGCGGCGATTTCAGTGCTTACCCTGATTTTACCCAACTACACGACGAGCGCGTCCGGGGCTTCGTATTCAACGAGCCAGCTCGTTTTCATCGCGATTGTGTCCCTTGTTTTGTACGGTGCATTCGTCCTCATCCAAACGATCAAACATCGTCATTACTTTCTCACTGAGAACGGCGAGGGCGATGAGGTCTCAGCAGAACATCGCCCCCCGAGAATCCGCTTGGTCGTTAGTTCAATTGCGTTGTTGGCGTCACTTGGCGCGGTCGTACTTCTGGCTAAGTCTTTAGCTCCGGTTGTGGAAGCCGGAGTAGTGGGAATGGGTGCTCCACAAGCCGTGGTCGGGATCATCATCGCGGGAGTTATTTTGCTACCCGAAGGCTTTGCGGCGTATCGCGCAGCTCGTGCAAATCGACTCCAAACGAGTCTCAATCTAGCATTAGGATCGGCTTTAGCGAGTATTGGTCTTACGATTCCGACCGTCGCGATTTTGTCGGTACTGACAGGTTGGCAGATCACACTTGGCCTTGAGATCAAATCTTCGGTGCTTTTACTGCTTTCATTGTTTGTTGCGTCTTTGTCGCTCAGTACGGGTAAAACCACAATCCTTCAGGGAACCGTGCACCTTGTGATCTTTGCCGTGTACGTGTTTATCACGTTGATCCCTTGATTGATCGTCATAGACGATCGCTCGGACGATCGCTCGGGCGATCAGTTTGATCGCACGCAGAACCGGCAGACTTGCCCACCGCGAGCAATGCAGCTCTCGAGCTTCACGCTCATCCCGCCGCTCGCTCGCGTGATGAACTCCGTATCGAACTGGCAGAGTTCAGGATGCTTTTTTGCAATGGAGTGATAAACGCAATTTGTAGCTTCGAGAATTGCTCCTTTGCGAAGGTCGCGTTGTTTCACAACCGAGCGATAACCGAGCTCATTTAAAGCTTCGGAGATCATCGAGATGAGCTCAGCCGATGAGCCAGCGCGGGCAAATCTCGGCTCCATCGATTTTGCCACGTGGCCGGCGAGGTCTCGCATCAACTTAGAAACGGCCGCCGGGCTCATTTCGCTGGCGAGTTGATCAAGCAGAATGTTGGCGAGCCACGAGTATTGCTTGGGAAACGCGTCGACTCCATCCTCAGAGAGTAAGTACCGCCGCTTCGGGCGTCCGACCAGGCCGCGTGTGTCTTGGTAACTGAGATAACCAAAACTCTCGATTCTAACGATGTGATCTTTCGCGGCCGTCCTCGTAATACCTAGATGATCCGCGATTTCATCAAGAGTCGCGCCGTCTTTTTTATCCAGCAGATACTCGAGAATCTTCTTCTGATTCTGATGTAAACCGCGCATCCGGAGCCCTCAGACTGGTTTAAACAATTTAAACACCATTTTCCGTTTTTATGTCTAATGGCAAGTTGGCTCAGCGTCTAGATTCGAAATTAATTAAGCGGTGTTTATGGAAAGTCTACTCAGTTCATCAGAGGTCGCTGTTGGTGCAACAGCCCTAGTGGCCTTCCTTCATCGCCGGAATCGTAACCAGGCAAATCGCCGGTCTGATCATGGTCGCCGTCGTGGTAGTGGTTTTTACCTTCCTCGGTAAAGGACCTTTGCTTCCGGTTCAGGTCGCCGAAGATCTGACTGGTACCACTTTCCTTTTGCAGAAGCGGCGCGTCCCTAAAAGGTGCCAGGCACCTTTTAGGGGAGCTCCTTCGAAAGCTCCTTCGCGAGCTCTGGCAACACCGAGACGTTGAGTGGTCAGAACGTTTCCCATTTTGTAGGAATTTTTCGCCGCTCGTAGTTGTTCTTCGTGCGCCAAGCCGCTCCCGTGTTTACCCCAAGATTTACGGCGAGAGTCTGCCTAACGATTTGGAAGGGGTCCTCTGCGGCGATGGCAAGGAGCCAGCCAAAGAAGTAGATGAGAACAGCGAAGAGGAGCGTAAACACCACCAACTGGCAGAAGGCGACAGCCCAGGGACTCCAGAACTCGAATGGGACCAAGGGGAGCCCGAGCTTCCGCGCGGTCGTCCAGACTCGAGAAATCGAATGACCTTCAGATCGCATCCACTCGCGGTAGCGCTCTACTTTGAGTTCCTCATCGTTCATGATTCATCGTCACTAAAAGCTAAGTGACTGTCAAACAGAGGGAGTCTGCGTATCATAACTCTTCTCGTAGTTTGAAGAGTCGCGGCGGCACCATCATAATTGCAAGATTTAAATTAAAAGTGTTTAGTTGGGCGAGAAGGTCTTAGCCCGTTGCATGTTATGCGGGGAGAATTTTCTGCGAGTTAAAGTTAAGGAGCCCGCGAGAGATCAATCTTTACGATGCTGCATTTGTTGATTTGGATGCAAAAATCAAACTGTAATGAATTTTCTCCGGAGCGACGTGATCGTTTGAACACGAACTCTCGCGCTAATTGTGAATCCCGCCGTGAGTAGTAAGATCCTCCCAGAGAAGGAGGCAGCACCATGGAAGGTCCTTCACTTGTTTTAACGTGTGAAGAATTTTCGGTTTTCTTTAAAGAGCGAGTCATCGAAGCATCCGGATCGGCAAGAATTCCTTTCGATAAAATTACGGGCTCTTATCTCAAAAACGCCCGGAGCTGGGGTAAACACCTCATACTTGAGTTTGCCGATGTCACATTGAGGATTCACTTTTTGATGTTTGGGAGTTACCGACTCGATGACCCACGCGATGGGCGGGAACCCAAACTGCTCTTAGAGTACGGCGATCACAAAGTTTACTTCTACAGTTGCGCGATCAAAGAACTCCCGAAAGGGTGGGAGAAGACCTACGATTGGTCGATCGACCTCATGGCTCCGGAGTGGGACGCGCCGCAAGCTTTGGCGAATCTCCGGGCGAAAGCCAAAGAGCAGGTGAGTGATCTTCTCATGGATCAACAGATCTTCTCGGGCCTCGGGAACATCATGAAAAACGAGATTCTCTACAATCTGCGCATGCATCCGGAGACAAAATTCGCAGAACTAAGCCCCGCAAAACAGCGCGCCTTAGTTCGAGAGTCAGAATCTTATGCATGGCAATTTTACGAGTGGAAAAAGGAAAACGTTCTCATGAAGAACTGGAAGATCATGCGTAAGAAGATCTGTCCGCGATGCGAAGGACCCGTATGTAAGAAAAAGACCGGAAAGCTGCAGCGGTGGAGTCACTTCTGTCCGCACTGCCAGCCTCGCGAAACCACGGCTCGCCGGCGAGTTGATGTCCAAGCGGCGCACGTTTAATAGCTTCAGCGCCTAGTTCTCGTCGCTGAGATCTTCTTCCGCCTCCAGTTCAATCTCGACTGTCGTCCGCGCTTGTTGAGCTATGAAGGCACTTCGCGCGGTCGCCATCGGATTCTCAGGCATCAACGCAAGCTCCGAGAGCACGAGATCATCTTTCAGGTTGAGTTGCGGAGCGATTTGACCGGAGGCGGCCATGAAACCGGCTCCGCCGCAGTTTTGGTAACCAAGCATGGTTGCGAAACCGATCGCGATAAAGACCGCTGCAGTAGAAAATTTCTGAGTCTTGATTAGTTTTTTCATATCAAAGTCTCCGATGGACGCGTTCGGTTAGATTATCGAATTGGTTCGAAAACTCTTACGTTATCAAACGCCACGCAGCTATCTGTTCTCGGCGCATATTTATCTTGATTGCCGCCGAAGAAGTTGTGAAACGCTAGCGAGTCGATATCGAGAAGCTTCGGCATTTCATCATTGCTTCCGGTTTTAAACTTTTTCCCGTGCCTCAAGCGAATATTTTGTACGAGAAGCTTTCGTTTCCCATCGACGAGAATCTCGATCTCTCCGTCGTGGTTTCCTTTTGCCGTATCGCTGCTAACAGAGTTCATTCGGACTCTTTGCTCAATCAGGTACCAACGATTGCGTTCGAAGATGAAGCGGGAGCCGTCGTCATTCAGGTAAGGAAATCCATGCCCATAGATCATCGTTCCAGGTCGATTTGCGAGATCCTTGCGATGATAGATGGCTTCGTTGCCGCCCTTTGGAACCGGGATGACGCTCGGATTGCGCATATCGGGATGGTAAAGGTAGAGGGTCGCATTCATCATGCTTCCCCACATCGTTCTGCTGCTCCATCCATTTCGGCCACTGGGCCCACCGCCGCCGTTGCCACCACCCGATGCAGCGCCACCGCGACCTCCACCGAGTCCCGGAAGTTTACCGCCTTTTTTAAAGTCGAACTCCTCTTGAGACCCGGGACAGTTGGCGAAATTGACTTTATAGGAGAGGATAGCTTCTTCAAAACCCTTCGAGATCATGGCCGGCTTCTCATCAGTGCGGCACGTAGCTTTCTCGCAGACCACCTCACAGGGAGGCGTTTGGCAAAAGTTCGATGTCACCGCCATCCCGCCGCCTCGTTCCCATTTTGGAATTCCAAATTTTCCTTTTTCAGTTCTTGTAACGAGGTATCGATTCCCGTCGCTCGAAGCGTGAATTCGAGAAGCTTGGCCGTGAGAAGTGTTGAACCAGCCTAACTTCGAATTAGCGGCGGGGTTGAACGATTTCCGATCTCGGAGAGTGGCTCTCGGAATTCCCCAGGTCCCTCGGTTGGTCAAAGGTACCGTTTGGAAATCCTCGGAGAGGATGAGAGCGTTACGATTCCAAGGGAGGAAAACTCGCTCCGTCCATTTCTTCTGAGATTTTGATTCCGGATTGACGATGCGGAAGTAAATTCCGCTTTTCATCATCTGCTCGCGGACGACCGGCTCTTCGAACTTAAGCGAGAGAATTTGGATGCCTTCATCCGTTGTCCTCGTACTCAGAAAGTCGGAAATAAAATATCGAGCAAGTCGATCATCTTTAGCCGCGTCGGCGTCGGCATACACGTCGATGTAAATGTAGTCGTACCGGTTTTCCCGGCTATGATCATTCGTGGATCGGAAGAGATCTCGTCCCTTTACCCACAGACAAAGGCCATCCGTGCAGCCAATTCCATATTGGGTGATTTCGGGGGTCGCTTTTGCGGTGATTGGCAGCCCGAAGATAACAACAAGAGAGTAGGCGAGGAGAAGCGCAGTTTTCATTCGTTGACCTTTTTCATAAAGACAGACCCGTCATTACAAATGATCGCTGTGAATGAAGCGCGTCTCAAGTGTTTACGATTGTTCGTCTTCATTCTTTTAGACAGTTAGAACGAATCAATCTTCACCCTGAGGCTTCTCCCAGAAGGGCGTTCGAAGCGCTAACCCTGGTAACCTCGCGGGTTCATTTACGTTAATTCTGCGACTCGAATCATCTTTTTTGTGTTCCGTTCAAGGGGCGGAACAAGCAAAAGTTTGTTTAGTTCGTGATGGTGGATCGAAGACTCGTCTCAACTTGGAACATTTGGTTCCTGGTAACGAAGCCGTCCGTTAGCTCGCCTTCAATCGATTAACAACGAGTTGAATCCGCTTGAGTTGCTCGCGAGTCAGCTCGATATCGGGAGCCTGCCTCACAAGAACTTGCTCCACCAGAACCGCAAGCGGGCCGGTCAGCTCATTAGCCAGAATTGAAGTGCGACTTATTGCGATGTCCGCGCGCTCGCGTTCGATCTCGGCTTCGCGTTGCGCTTGGACGAGGGCCTCGATATCCAAGATTGCGACGATGATCTCTTCGCGGTGATCAGGAGAGCGACGGAGAATCACGAGATGATTGCGGCTTCCATCCTGGGTCTCAACGGATAATTCGAGGTCAATGATGTCCTCGGGACCCGCCGTGAAAGTTTGGATGGCGTTTTTCAATTCCATATCATGCGGGAGCGTGCCGAGTGGCCGACCGATGAGTGCTTTTTCCGTCGTTTGCAGGAGTCGGGCGGCGTAAGCATTTACGACTTCGTAAGTGCCACTGCGAACGACGAAGACGCCCATGGGCAGACTGTCGATCGCCACACGTAGAGTGTTTTGTTTGTGGCTTACGCGGAACATGGCTTCCCAGAGCGTCCTTCGGGTTTTGATTTGAACGGCCGCGTAGATGATCGGGAGCAAACCAATCAAAGTTTGTTGATAACCCGCGCTGCCAAACTTCGTCGAAACCCAAATGCATCCGGGAGTTACGCAAGCAACGAAGAAGAGGAACACTCGGCGATCGTACGCAAAAAACTGCGATGAACTTGAGAGATAGCCGATCGTGAGAATGACCAGGAACGCATTGATGTTCGTGTCAGACGTCGTCGTTGACAAGGCTACGGACATCGAAAACACGAGCCAGAAAACTCCGAAAACGGTGATGCCGCGATCATTGAGCTTCAACCATTTCGCATCATCAAACTTAGTTCCGGTGAGTAGGAAAGCCGTGCGCCAGATCTGAATCAGGAAAGCGGCGATCGCGATCGCGGTGAAGAGTTCCTCCGGCTGGAGACGTTCGTGGAAAAGGATGAAGAAAACCGCAAGCGCAATGTTTGCGATCATCACCGTGCTGAGAGCGCGTGATCTCGTTTCGCGCGCCCAAAGTTCTCGGGAATACTCCTGAGCCACTTAGTCCTCCTTCTACCCTAAGATTCTTCGGTAGAACTCGGAAGAACGCTGAGTCTTTTCCCAAACTTCTGCGTTGGAGGATCAATCAAAGGTCGAAATGCCGCGTGAAGCAAAACTCACTTGCTCGCCAATCAGGACCTAAGTCCCGCAGAAGGTTTGATAATCAGCCGCGTTACTCGGTGGTGCATCCCGCAAAGTCAAATTAGCCGGTTCATCAAAGGGCGAGCGAAGTGCGGTGAGAAGATGCTCCATGACCGAGAAATCTCCGCGATCGACGGCGGCGCTGAGGGCTTCTTCCACTCGATGATTGCGTGCGATGACAGCCGGATTTTGCATAAGCATCAGCGTGCGAACCGGAGAGCGCGAGAGCCACGCTTTCTTCCAGTCAACGAACGAAGCGTCTTGGAAGAGCGGGCCGCTCGATTCTTCATTCAAAGAGAGGGCGCGGAACGTATTCGTATAATCGGCTTGATGCTTTTCCATAAGATCAAGAAGGGACGTGATCAGCGGAAGATCACCCTTGTCTTTATCTTGAAGTCCGAGCTTAGATCGCATTCCCTCGACCCAATGACTTTCGAATAATGAGCCGAACGTGACGATAGCCTCTTCGGCCTTAGCAATCGCTTTTTCCTCGTTTTCATCTAGCAATGGGAGTAGCGACTCTGCCAAACGAGTCAAGTTCCACTCCGCAATTCCTGGTTGGTTGCCGTAAGCATAGCGACCTTGGCGATCAATGGAGCTGAAGACGGTTGCGCGTGAATATCGATCCATGAAAGCGCAAGGCCCGTAATCGATCGTTTCTCCCGACAACGTCATGTTGTCGGTATTCATCACTCCGTGAATGAATCCGACGAGCAACCAACGCGAGACCAGAAAAGCCTGTCGATCGATAACTCTCTTGAGAAGGTCGAGGTACGGCTCATCGCTACCTTGGATTTCTGGATAGTGTCGCAGAATTGTATAATCCGCGAGGGTGCGCAGATGTTCGCCCTTATTAAGGGCTACCGCAAATTCAAAAGTTCCGACCCGTATATGACTTTGGGCAACGCGGGTGAGAATGGCTCCCGGCAATTCTTTCTCACGATACACAGGCTCGCCGGTCGCGACGACCGCAAGGCTTCTTGTTGTCGGAATTCCGAGGGCATGCATAGTTTCTGAGATGATATATTCGCGCAGCATGGGTCCGAGCGCTGCGCGACCGTCGCCTCTACGCGAAAAGGGCGTAGGCCCGGATCCCTTCAACTGAATATCAACACGACGGCCATCGGGAGTCAGATGCTCACCGAGGAGATGTGCGCGACCGTCACCCAACATTGTGAAGTAGCCGAACTGATGACCAGCATAGGCTTGTGCAATCGGCTCTGAACCTGGAAGGGTTTCATTGCCCGAAAAAAAATTTGCACCTTCGTTGGACTCAAGAGCATCGGAGTTCAGCCCGAGATTCTTTGCGAGTTCGTGATTGAAAGCGACAATCTTAGGAGCCCGAACTGCCGTCGGTTTTACGCGTGCGTAAAAGGCGTCGGGGAGTTGAGTATAGCTTGTTTCGATATTCCAGCCGTATTTAGACTCTTGCTTCGCCATTCAGAGAACGTACGCCAAATCTTTGAAGCTGGCCAGTTTTCCTAAGCGTTTCCTGTGGTGAGGTCATGAATGAAGCCCTATTCCGAAGCTTGTGTGCGTAACCAAGGCTCGATCTTGAACGTTTTAAATCGTGTTTTTGCCGATTCGAAGAATGTTCTGGAGATCGGAAGTGGCACTGGTCAACACGCTGTTTATTTTGGTTCACATCTGCCTCACCTTCGTTGGCAAACAAGCGACCTTGAGCAGAACCATGCAGGCATTCGGCTGTGGCTTGAGGAAGCAAAATTGGAAAACGTTCTTCCTCCAATTATCCTGAACGCGAACGATTCAACATGGTCCGTAACGGAGATCGACGCGATCTTTAGTGCCAACGTCGTTCACATTATGGGATGGCCCGAAGTCATTAAGATGTTCTCAGGAATAGGTCGAACCCTCGCTCCGGGCGGCAAGCTCTGCCTTTACGGACCCTTTAACTACGATGGTCAGTTTACGTCGGAAAGTAATAAGCAATTTGATCAATGGCTTAAGGCCAACAACCCAGCGAGTGGCGTGCGCGATTTTGAAGCGCTGGATCAGCTTGCGCGGCAAGAAGGATTAGTGCTGTCAGAAGATATCGAAATGCCTTCGAATAACCGCTGCTTGATTTGGTCGCGTGAGGCATAAATTTAGACTATGACAAATATCTTTATCCTTCATTATCTTTATACCACACGCTGAGAGAAGTTCCGGATCGGAGGACAATTCATGAAAATTCTGATCGTAACTGTCGTGTTTCTCGGTCTAACCCAAGCTCAAGCCGCCATCGTGTGTGAAGGCAAGAGCAACATGGGCCTCGTAAAGGTGACGCTTGGAGAAGATAAAGCCACCGTTGAAGGCGGCGCCTTAGAAAAGCCGCAGATCATCACCGGTCTCACACATCGTTACGATGGCCATATGACGTCGATGACGACAGGCCCTGGATTCGCGATGAAGTTTGAATCTCATTACGGCTGCATACGAGATGCCGTTATAATGACGAATGTTCGCGAGAGTCTCCCGTACATCGACGTTCTGGAAGTTCCAGTTTGTCGAGGCGGATCAACAAACGATTCAAGTTGCGGCGCGAAGTGATCGACTCGTTTATAAAACAGGATCTCAAGGTGGACGGCGCTCGTGATGCGAGTGTTGATTACGGGCGTTCGTCGAAATCGGCGATGATCACACGCAGTCGCGTCTGCGATTGTGCTATCGCCTTAGTCATAATCTCTAACGCTTTCGATTTTGGAAAACTTCCAGAACCCGCACCGATCACAGGAAAGGCGATCGAGGAATAGCCTTCCGCAGTTGCCAAGTTAAGAGCATTACTCACAGA